>RHBP01000031.1 GCA_010030955.1 Synechococcaceae bacterium WBB_10_009
ACATTGAGGGCGCCACCGCCGGCATCCGCCGCCTGCACGAGGCGGGCTGCGAGATCGTGCGGGTCACCGTGCCGTCGCTGGCCCATGCCAGGGCGATGGGGGAGATCCGTCAGCGTCTGGAGAGCAGCTACGGGCCGGTGCCCCTGGTGGCCGATGTGCACCACAACGGCATGAAGATCGCCCTGGAGGTGGCCCAGCACGTCGACAAGGTGCGCATCAATCCGGGGCTGTTCGTGTTCGACAAGCCCGACCCCAACCGCACCGAATTCAGCGACGCCGAAATCGCCGCCATCGGCGAGCGCATCACCGAGACCTTTGAGCCGCTGGTGCAACTGCTCAAGCAGCAGGACAAGGCCCTGCGCATCGGCGTGAACCACGGTTCGTTGGCGGAGCGGATGCTGTTCCGTTACGGCGACACCCCGCTGGGGATGGTGGAGAGCGCCCTGGAGTTCATCCGCATCTGCGACCGGCTCGACTTCCACAACATCGTGATTTCGATGAAGGCGTCGCGGGCGCCGGTGATGCTCGCCGCCTACCGGATGATGGCCGACCGCATGGACGCCGAGGGCTTCCACTACCCCTTGCACCTGGGGGTGACCGAGGCCGGCGACGGCGACTACGGCCGCATCAAGAGCACCGCCGGCATCGCCACCCTGCTGTCGGAGGGGTTGGGGGACACGATCCGCGTGTCGCTCACGGAGGCACCGGAGAAGGAGATCCCGGTTTGCTACGCGATCCTCCAGGCCATCGGGCTGCGCAAAACGATGGTGGAGTACGTGAGCTGCCCCAGCTGCGGCCGCACCCTGTTCAACCTGGAGGAGGTGCTGCACAGGGTCCGCAGCGCCACCGCCCACCTCACCGGCCTCGACATCGCCGTGATGGGCTGCATCGTCAATGGCCCCGGTGAAATGGCCGACGCCGATTACGGCTACGTGGGCAAGACCCCAGGGGTGATTTCGCTGTACCGCGGGCGGGAGGAGATTCGGCGGGTGCCGGAGGCCGAGGGGGTGGAGGCCCTGATCGCGTTGATCAAGGAGGACGGCCGCTGGTTCGACCCCTGACGGTTCGGGCGGGGAGCCGCCGTTTTTCTGCGGTTTTCCCGGCCGATGGGCGCCTGAATCGGGAGCTAATTTGAGAACACGTCCAGGGCTTGGGGGCTCAGGGAATGGCCAAGGCTGGTGCCGGGTTCCGCCGCAACGGTTTCCGTCGCAACGGTTTCAGTCGTAACAGCCTGGTGATTGTGGTGGCCGCCGGGGCCCTGGGGGCCATCGCCCTGCCGCCGCTGCTCGCCCCCAGTGCGGCCTCGCTGATCAGCGACAGCCCCAAGGAGGTGATCGACCAGACCTGGCAGATCGTGTTCCGGGATTACCTGGACATCAACGGCAAGTACACCCCGGAGCGCTGGCGGGCCCTGCGGCGCCAGGTGCTCGCCAAGAGCTATGGCAGCACCAAGGAGAGCTATGAGGCGATCCGCGGCATGCTCGCCAGCCTCGACGACCCCTACACCCGTTTCCTGGACCCGCGGGAGTTCAAGGAGATGCAGATCGACACCTCGGGGGAACTCTCCGGGGTGGGCATCCAGCTGAGCCTGGACAAGGACACCAAGGAGCTGGTGGTGGTCAGCCCGATTGAGGGGTCCCCCGCCTCCCGGGCCGGCGTGCAGCCCAAGGACGTGATCGTCTCGATCGACGGCAAATCCACCAAGGGCATGTCCACCGAGGATGCGGTGAAGCTGATCCGCGGCCAGGCCGGCACCTCCGTGAAGCTCGAGCTGCGCCGCTCCGGAAAGCTGGTGGACACCGCCCTGGTGCGGGAGCGGATCGAGCTGCATGCGGTGGACAGCCGCGTGAACCCCGGCCCCAACGGCACCCGCATCGGCTACATCCGCCTCAAGCAGTTCAACGCCAACGCCGCCAAGGACATGGCTGCGGCCCTCAAGGAGCTCGAGGGCAAGGATGTGCAGGGCTACGTGCTCGACCTGCGCAGCAACCCCGGTGGCCTGCTGATGGCCAGCATCGCCATCGCCCGCCAGTGGCTGGATGAGGGGGTGATCGTTTCCACCAAAACCCGCGACGGCATCCAGGACATCAAGCGCGCCAACGGCCGCGCCCTCACCCAGCGCCCGCTGGTGGTGTTGGTGAATGAAGGCTCCGCCAGCGCCAGCGAAATCCTCTCCGGTGCCCTGCAGGACAACCACCGCGCCGTGGTGGTGGGGGAGAAGACCTTCGGCAAGGGGTTGGTGCAGTCGGTGCGCAGCCTCTCCGATGGCTCCGGCATGACCGTGACCATCGCCAAGTACCTCACCCCCAATGGCCGCGACATCCACAAGCACGGCATCGACCCCGATGTGCGGGCTCGCCTCAGCGCCACCGAGGCCCAGAGCCTGCGGCTGGAGGACTTGGGCACCAAGCGCGACAGCCAATACCGCGTGGCGGAATCCACCCTGGTGAAGCAGGTGCGCGCCGCCGGCACGGTCACCAAAGCCAAGCTCTACGACCCGTCTAGTGCCAACGTGCCGGCGGCCGTGGCTCAGCCCTGAGGGGCGACTAGGCCGCCGAGCCCACGGGCTGCATCAGGCCACCACCCGGGGTGGAGTCGTCGTCGTCGTTGCCGGTGTCGCCCTGCAGCAGGGCGTAGATGCCCAGGGCGGCCAGCGCCACCAGGGAGGACACCACACCCAAGCCGCCAGCACCAAAGCCGGTTCCCAGGTCGATCACCTCTCCGAGCCCAGCGCCCATGGCGGCCGTTACAGAACTTCTCAGAATTGTAACGGATGTTTGCGGCATTGGTGGGGGCGGCGGCTCACACCGCCAGCACCGCCTCGTTCTGGGCCGTCTGCCGTTCGCGCCGTTGGCCGTCGGTGAGGCCATCGGCCCCCGGGATCTGCTCGGCCATCTGCTTCAGCCAGCCCATCAGTTCCTCCACCTGCTTCTCGATCGGCAGCACCCCCAGCCCCCGGGCCAGCACCTTGGCGGTGCTGCCGGCGCCGGCCTGGTACACCAGCCGCCCGTGCAGGTGCTGCGGTAGCCCCTGGCGCAGCAGGCGGAAGGCGGGTTCTTCCATGGGGGTTTCCAGGGCGATGTTGGGCTTCTCCGGTTTGATGCGGGAGAAGCCGCAGCGCTTGGCCAGCAGCTTCAGCTCCATCAGCTGCAACAGCGAGATCACCGGTGCCGGGATGGCGCCGTAGCGATCCACCCAATCGGCCGCCAGCTGCAGCAGCCCCTCCGGGCTGGAGCAATCGGCCGCGGATCGGTAGGCGGCCATCTTTTCGTCGTTGTCGGCGATCCAGTCGCCGGGGATGAAGGCGGTGATCGGCAGGTCGATCTGGGTGTCGTCCACCGCTGGGATGTCCTGCCCCTGGATCTCCGCCAGTGATTCCTGCAGCATCTCCATGTAGAGGTCGAAGCCGATGGCCTCCATCTGGCCGCTCTGCTCCACCCCCAGCAGGTTGCCCACGCCGCGGATCTCCATGTCGCGCATGGCCAGCTGGTAGCCACTGCCCAGCTGCGCGAACTCCTGGATGGCCCGCAGCCGTTGGCGTGCCGCTTCGCTCAGGGAGGCATCCCCCGGATAGAACAACCAGGCATGGGCCTGGATGCCGCTGCGGCCCACCCGGCCGCGCAGCTGATACAGCTGGGCCAGGCCGAAGCGGTGGGCGTCCTCGATCAGGATCGTGTTGACGCGCGGGATGTCGAGGCCGCTCTCCACGATCGTGGTGCAGAGCATCAGGTCGGCTTCGCCGGCGTTGAAGGCCACCATGGCGCTCTCCAGTTCGCCTTCGGCCATCTGGCCGTGGGCCACCAGCAGCCGCAGGCCCGGGATCATCTGGCGCAGCCCTTCGGCCACCTCCTCGATGCCCTCCACCCGCGGCACCACATAAAAAATCTGCCCGCCGCGGTCGAGCTCCTGGCGGATGGCGCTGCGCACGGCCTCCTCGTCGAGGGCGGTGAGGTGGGTTTTGATCGGTCGGCGCAGGGGCGGCGGCGTGGTGATCAGGCTCATCTCCCGCACCCCCGAAAGGCTCATGTAGAGGGTGCGGGGGATGGGGGTTGCCGACAGGGTCAGCACGTCGACGTCCTTGCGCAGGGCCTTGATCTTTTCCTTCTGGTTCACCCCAAAGCGCTGCTCCTCATCCACCACCAGCAGGCCCAGCTGCTTGAAGCTGGTGCCCTTGCCCAGCAGCTGGTGGGTGCCCACCACCACATCCACGGTGCCGGCGGTGAGCCCCTCCTGGATCGCCTTGCGCTCGCCGGCGGTGCGGAAGCGGTTGAGCAGGCTCACCTTGATCGGGTAGGGGGCGAAGCGTTCGCTCAGGGAGCGCCAGTGCTGCTGCGCCAGCACCGTGGTGGGGGCCAGCATCGCCACCTGCTTGCCGGCGGTGACCGCCTTGAAGATGGCGCGGATCGCCACCTCAGTTTTGCCGAAGCCCACATCGCCGCACACCAACCGGTCCATCGGTTGGGGCTGCTCCATGTCGCGCTTCACCTCGCCGATCGCCTTGAGCTGATCGGGGGTGGGTTCGTAGGGGAAGGAGTCCTCCAGTTCGGTCTGCCAGGGGCCATCGGGGGGGAAGGGGAAGCCGGCGGCCTGGTGGCGCTCGGCGTAGAGCTTCACCAGATCGAGCGCCACCTTGCGCACGGCCTTGCGGGCCCGCTCCTTGGCCTTGCTCCAGGCGGTGCCCCCCATGCGGTTGAGCTCCGGCGCCTGCTCGCTGGTGGCGCGGTAGCGGCCCAGGCTGCCCAGCTGGTCGGCGGCCACCCGCAGCAGGCCATCGGCGTACTGCACCACCAGGTAGTCGCGGGATTCGCCGCCGATGGCGAGCTTCTCCAGCTTCAGAAACTTGCCGATGCCGTGGTTGCGGTGCACCACGAAATCGCCAGGCCGCATCTTGTTGGGATCCACCGTGCGGCTGGCGGCCTTGCGGCGGCGGCGCACGTAGCCGGTGGCGGCCAGGGAGTGCTGGCCGAAGAACTCCCGGTCGGTGATCAGCGCCAGCCGCCAGGCGGGCAGTTGCAGGCCCTCCAGTTCGGCGGTGCCGCGGGTCTTGAGGGCCACGGGGGTGTTCTGCTCCACCAGCCGCTCGATCGAGCTCCAGTCGGCCGGGTTGGGCACGAAGCGGGTGATGCAGTCGTGCTCCTCCAGCAGGGCCACGGCGCGGCTGGGCTGGGCCGACAGCAACCACACCCGGGCCTTCTCCGCCTGGAAGCCCTTCACCAGCCCCGCCAACTTGCCGAATTGGTTGGGGTAGGCCGGCACCGGCCGGCTGGCCAGATCAAAGCTGTTGGGGTGGTTGTCGCTCTCGTGCAGCTCCGCCAGGTCGAAGCCGCCGAAGGTCTGCAGCTGCGCCAACGCCCGCTGGGGGTCGCGGTGCAGGGGCGGCAGCTCCTGCCCCAGTTCGCTGCTCACGTCGCCGTGGTGCTCCACGGCGTGGTCAAACCACTGCTGGCCGTGGGAGAGGCAGTGGCGCCGCTCATCCACGGCCACCAGGGTGGTGGCGGGCAGGTAGTCGAGCAGACAGGCGGGCTCGCCCCAGGCCAGCCCCATCAGCCGCCGCAGCCCCTCCGGGGTGCCCCCCTCCAGCAGCTGGTCGCAGGCCTCCGGGCTGAGCAGTTGATCCAACCCCTCCGGCATCGTGTCGCGCAGGGCCGCGGCGATCAGTGGGCCGTAGCCGCTGGGGGTGAGCCGCACCAGCTCGATCGGATCGAGGGAGCGCTGGCTGGCGGGGTCAAACTCCCGCAGCTTCTCGAGCTCCTCGCCGAAAAATTCGAGCCGCACCGGCAGCTCGGCGCTCACCGGGAACACGTCCACGATGTCGCCGCGGCGGCTCCAGCTGCCCTCCTGCTCAATGCTGGTGACCCGCTCGTAGCCGAGCCGGGAGAGGGTGGCGGCCAGTTCTTCGAGATCCACCGAGTCGCCCTTGCGCAGGCTCAGGCACTGCTGGCGCAGGGCATCCGGCGGCGGCAGGTGCGGCTGCAGCGCCCGCTCGGTGGCCACGATCGCCGTGCGTTCGGCCCCATCCAGCAGCTCGCTGAGCACCTGCAGCTGCCCCCAGGTGATCTCGCTGGTGGGATCAAACGGCTCGTAGGGGCTGCCCTCACTGGTGGGGTAGAGCTGGGCGCTGCCCCAGCCCATCAGCTCCAGCAGCGCCGCCCAGCGGCCCGCCTCCTCCAGGGTGGGCACCACCACCAGCAGCGGGGCCTCGGCGCTGCCCGCCAGGGCACTGCTCACCAGGGCGCGGGCCGCCCGGCTGGCGCCACTCAGCCGCAACCGCTCCGGCCGCTGGCTGCGCTGCAGCAGCTCGCCGGTGAGCGGCGCCTGCTGCAGTTGACGCACCAGGGCGGTGAGGGGCATGGGGCCATCGCGCACAGCCGCCCATCCTGACAACTGCCTGCTGGGGCGGTGGTGCGCGGGGGTCTTCAGAATTGGGGCATGCGCAGCCCCGGCTCCTCGCCACCACCGTTGGCCTCGTTCGTGGTGGCGGGGCTGTTGCTGCTGGGCGGTGGGCTGATCAGCCACTGGCAGGAGCAGCGCGGCACTGCCGTGGGGGCTTCGGCCGTTCCCAGCGCCGAACCGGCGCCGGCCTCCAGCCTGCGGCCCCTGCCGGAGCGAACCCAGCTGGATGGCAGCACCCAGGCGGCGTTGCTGGCGCAGCTGCAGGAGGCCGATCGCCAGTGGTTGCCCCGGGTGGAGCGGCTGCCCGATGGCCGCAACCGATACGTGTACAAACGCCGCGCCGGTGAGCCCGCCCTCAGCCTCGAGCAGGTGAAAGCGCTGCTGCGCAACCCACCGAGCTTCGAGCGGGAGCACGGGGCGATCCGCCAGGTGTTGGCCACCCTGGAGCGCAGTGGTGCGGTGGTGCTGCTGGAGCAGCCCCGCAAGCCCGGAGCCGCCGGCGAATGGAACCCCCGCCGGGCTGAATTGCGCATCCGCCCCGATGTGCCCGGCAAGGGCAGTGTGGAATTCGCCCGGGTGCTCAACCACGAGGCCATCCACGTGGCCCAGAGCTGCCGAGGGGGTGCGTTGCGTGCCCAACCGATGCCCCTGGGGCTGCCCCGGCAGCTCGATGCCCGCGCCCGTCAGCACCTGGCGGAGCCGCTCTACGCCAAGGCTTCAGCCCGGGAGCGGGTGTTGGAGGAGGAGGCCTACGCCGGCCAGGACCAGCTCAGCCTGGGGACCCAGCTGCTGCAAGCCCACTGCCGGCTTGGATGAGCTCCCCCTCCAGCAGCATGTTGAACTGCAGCAGCTGCTCGTCGTTGAGTTGCTGGCGGCTGCTGAGCTGGAAGTGCTGCTCCAGCAGCCCGCGCCCCTGGGCCGCGTCCCAGCGCAGGCTCTGCAGCAGTTGGTCGCTCTGCTGGAGCAGATCACTGCGGCGCAGGGGCACCGCCGCCTGGGTTGGGTCGGTGCCGGCGGTTAGGCCCCTGAGGCTGCGCAGCACGCCCACCAGGTCGGCGTAGCTGGTGATGCGGCTGCGGCTGGGGTGGCCGAAGCAGCGCTCCAGGTAGAGGCCCTCCTGGTTGCGGTCCCAGCCCAGGCGCTGCAGCTGCACGTCCAGCTCCGCCAGTTCATCGCTCCAGTCGTCCGGGTCCGCCTGGGGCTCCGGCGGGGCGGAGGCCGGTGCCGGTGCCGGCGCGGGCACCTTGGGCAGGCTCGGTGCGGCGCCGCCATGGCGGATCAGGGTGGCCCGTGGGGCGGGCTGGGGTTCTGCGGGGGCTGGCGAGGGCTCGGGTTCGGGGTCGGCCATCGCCGCAGCGGGCGGCGCCTCGTTGACCGGCGCCGCTGCCGGTTGCACCCGTGGCGGCAGCTGCTCCTGCAGCCGCTGGCGGGCCCGTTGCTCCGCCTGCTCGGCATCGGCCGCTTCGCCCAGGCAGCTGCCGATGCACTGCTCACCCCGCCAGGCGCTGGCCTCCACCACCCGGCTGCCGGGCTCGGCGTGAACGAGCCGCGCCTTCAGCAGCGGGGGGCTCTGCATGGCCGGTGCAACGCGTCGGGGTTTCTACACTGCCGCGTCTCAGGACGCTCTGCACAACGCCATGGAAGCGGAGTCGATTCCTTCGGTTTCACCCCTGATCCAGGCGGCCGATCAGTGGGGGGAGCTGCTGCTGTTGCTGCCCTTGCTGGTGGCCCTGGAGGCGGTGCTCTCCGCCGACAACGCCATCGCCCTGGCGGCCCTCTCCCGTCAGCTCAAGGACCCGCGCCAGCAGGGGCAAGCCCTCAACTTGGGCCTGGGCCTGGCCCTGCTGTTTCGGCTGGTGTTGATCGGCGCTGCCCGCTGGGTGCTGGATTTCTGGCCCCTGCAGCTGCTGGCGGCCGCCTATCTCCTGTGGCTCTGCCTCAGCAGCCTGCAGCCCCTGTGGTGGGGTTCCGGTGCCGGGGATGGCGCCGCGGCGGCAGCTGAACCGGAGGCCGCAGCCCCCACCGCCGGCCACAACCGCGGGCTGGGGATGGTGGTGCTCACCCTGGCCCTCACCGACCTGGCCTTTTCCCTCGACAGCGTTGCCGCCGCCGTGGCGGTGAGCGACAACCTGCTGCTGGTGATGGCCGGCGGTGTGATTGGGGTGGTGGCGCTGCGCTTCACCGCCGCCCTGTTCATCCGTTGGTTGGAGCAGTTCCGCCACCTGGAGGCGGCCGGCTACCTGGCGGTGGGGTTGGTGGGCATCCGGCTGCTGCTGCGCCTGGGGGCACCCCAGTTGGTGCCGCCCGAGTGGGTGCTGCTGCTGGTGGTGGCGCTGCTGTTCGCCTGGGGCTTCTCGAGCCGCAACCCGGCGGAGCCCGTTGAGCAGCCCAGCCCCTGAAGCCATGCGCGTGGAACTGCGACAGGCCGGCAGCGACCGGCTGCTGGAGCGTCTGGAGCTGGAGGAGGTGCCCCAGCCCGGCCGCTGGCTGGTGGTGGACAACCGCAGTTTCCTGGTGCTGCAGCGCCACCACCGCTACCAGCTGCGGGCGGGCCGCTATGAGCTCAGCAGCGTGGCCCTGCAGGTGAAACCGCAGCGGCAGCCCGCCGATGCCCGTTGGTGGCAGGGGCGCTGGGTGATCGGTGATCCCAGCTGCCGCTTCAACGCCCGCTCGCCGCTGTTGCGCTGTGCGGTGCTGCCGGAGGGGCCGTGTGAGCGCTGCGTTCACCACAGCGATCCGCCGGATGGGGCGACCGCCGCTGGCCATGGCTGAGGCGCCCCTGCGCTGGTGGGAGGGGGTGCTGGTGGCGGGCCATGGTGTGGCCTCGGGCCGGGCCACCGGCAGCCCCTACCCCGCCGGCACCATCGCCCTGCAGACCCCCCATTTCGCCGCCGCGGGGGTGGATCTGAGCCCCTACCAGCCGGCCACGCTCAACCTGGCCTTCCCCGGCGGCCGCTGGCGGCTGCGCGATCCACACCACCGGGTGAACCAGCTGCGCTGGACCGACCGCCACCCGCCCGAAACCTTCTCCTTCTGGCGCTGTCAGCTGCGCCCTGCGGAGGCGGTCGATGCCGTGGCCGCCCTGATCTATTACCCCCACCCTGAAACCAAGCGCGCCCACCACCAACCGGATGGGCTGCTGGAGCTGTTGGCCCCGCCCCTGGGGCCCCTGCCGCCGGGGACACACCTGGCCCTGGGGGTGGATCCACGGCGCTGCCGGCTGATCCAGCCGGCCCGGCTGCGGGCCCGGTTGCTGGAATTCCTCAAGTTCCGCGTGCTGGCGGCCCAGGACGCCTTTTTCGAGGGCAGCGATCCTCCGGCCCTGCGGGCCTGGCTGGCCCAGCACTGGCCCGAGGCCGGCGACCTCAGCGACGGCGAGTTGGCGGCCACCCTGGAGCAGGCACGCCTGCTCTACACCGAGGCCCCCCGCCGGGGGCCGGCCCCCCGCGACCCGTAGGGTGAGGAGACCCCTGGGGCCCCTGCCATTTCGCCGTCAACCCTGGCCGCGGATGCGGCGCTGAGCAGCTCCCCCTTCGCCGCCCTTGGCCTGGGGCGGCCGATCGTGCAGGCGGTGCTCGACAAGGGCTACACCGCCCCCTCGCCGATTCAGCAGCAGTGCATCCCGGCGGTGCTGGCGGGGCGCGATGTGATGGCCGCCGCCCAGACCGGCACCGGCAAAACAGCCGGCTTCACCCTGCCGATGCTGGAGCGGCTGCGCCACGGCCCCCATGCCCGCAACAACATCGTGCGGGCCCTGGTGCTCACCCCCACCCGCGAGCTGGCGGCCCAGGTGGGTGAAAACGTGGCGGCCTATTCGCGCCACCTCGACCTGCGCTCCGATGTGGTGTTCGGGGGCGTGAAGATCAACCCCCAGATGATGCGGCTGCGGCGCGGCGCCGACGTGCTGGTGGCCACCCCGGGCCGGCTGATGGATCTCGCCCAGCAGAACGCCGTGAAGCTGGATCGGGTGGAGATCCTGGTGCTCGATGAAGCCGACCGCATGCTCGACATGGGCTTCATCCGCGACATCCAGAAAATCCTGGCGCTGCTGCCGGCCCGCCGGCAGAACCTGCTGTTCTCGGCCACCTTTGAGGCCTCGATCAAGAAGCTGGCCACGGGCCTGCTGCACAACCCTGTGCAGCTGCAGGCCACCCCGGAGAACCGCACCGCCACCACGGTGGAGCACGTGCTGCACCCCTGCGACATGGCGCGCAAGCCTGAGTTGCTCTGCCACCTGATCCGCAGCAACGATTGGCAGCAGGTGCTCGTGTTTTCTCGCACCAAGCACGGCGCCAACCGCATCGCCGAACGCCTTAGCCAGGAGGGCATGGCCGCCGCCGCCATCCATGGCAACAAGAGCCAGGGGGCCCGCACCCGCGCCCTCTCCGGCTTCAAGGCCGGGGAGGTGCGCGTGCTGGTGGCCACCGACATCGCCGCCCGCGGCATCGACATCCACCAACTGCCCCATGTGGTGAACCTCGACCTGCCCAACCAGGCGGAGGATTACGTGCACCGCATCGGCCGCACCGGCCGTGCCGGCCACAACGGCCATGCGGTGTCGCTGGTGGCGGCGGAGGAGCACGAGCTGCTGCGGGCGATCGAGCGGCTGATCGGCAACCCCCTGCCGCGCCAGGCGATCCCCGGCTTTGAACCCACGGTGCTGTCGGCCCCACCGCTCGACCTCAGCGGTGGGGCCGCGGTGGCCGAGGCCGCGGTGGCCGCTCCGGTGGTGGTGGTGGCGGGCGCACAGCCCAGCGGGCGACCCCCCGCCGCGGCCGTTAACCCAGCCGATCCCCCGCGTTGGCCTGCAGCTGTTGCAGCAGCTGGCCGCCGCTGGACGCCCCCTTGCCCTCCAGCTGGGCGCTGCGCAGCAGCAGCGGGCATCCCCCCGTGGCCACCACCAGCCCCAGCTCCGGCAGCAGCTGCAACACCGTGCCCGGAGCGGTGGCGGGCGTTGCCTTGGCGGGGCGCACCAGGGCGGCGGCTTCGGGGCTGAGCTGCGGGGCCAGCCGTTGCACCAACGGTTCGGTGGCCAGCAGTTTGAGCCGCTTGCCCCTCCAGCCGGTGGTGGCGCCGGGGTAGAGCCCCATCACCCGGCGGTGAATGGCCAGGGCCGATTGGCTCCAATCGATCTGGAAATCAGCCTTCTGCAGCAGCCGTGCCGTGGTGAGCCCTTCGCTGCCCTGGGCACGCACCCCCAGCCGGGCCAGGCGCTCCGCCTCCGGCCCGGGGCCAGCGGCCTCAATGCGGGGCATGGCCTCCACCAGCAGCTCCGCGGTGAGCTGGGCCAGCCGCCCCCCCAGTTGCTGGGCGTTCTCCAGCAGGCCGATGGGGATCGCCCGCTCCAGCAGCACAGGGCCGGTGTCGAGCCCCGCCTCCATGGCCATCACCCCCACGCCGGTCTGCCCATCGCCCTCCAACAGGCACCACTGGATCGGCCCGGCTCCGCGCCAGCGGGGCAGCAGCGAGCCATGGCCGTTCCAGCAGCCATAGGGGGGCTGATCCAACACCTCCTGCGGCAGGATCTGCCCAAACGCCACCACCACGGAGGCGTCCGCCCCCAGGTCGGCGAGCTGCCGTTGGCATTCCGTGTCGCGGCGGATGCGCTCGGGGCAGAACACCGGGATCCCCAGCTCCAGGGCCCGGGTCTTCACCGGCGAGGGCATCAGGGTGTTGCCCCGGCCCCGCCGCCGGTCCGGCTGGCTCACCACCCCCACCAGCTGGTGCCCCGCCGCCACCAATGCCTCCAGGCTGGGCACGGCGTAGGCCGGTGTTCCCCAGAAGAGGAGCTTCATCGGCGGGTCAGGCTTCGCCGGTGATCGACAGCCCCTCCACCCACACCAGGGGGCAGAGCCCATCGGGGGTGACCTTCGCGTCGCCCTCAAAGCCCACGATCGACTGCAGCACCTGGCGGATGTCGCCGGCCACGGTGGCGGCCTCGATCGATCGGCACTCCCCGCCGCGCACCAGCCAACCATCGAAGGGCAGCGAGAAGGAGCCCTGGCTGGCCTTCACGCCGGCGTGCAGGGCGGAGAGGGAGTCGATCCACACCAGGGGCTGATCCGCCTGGAAGCGGTTGAGGCCCGCCTGGCCGCCGCCGCTGCCCGGGGTGGCGCCGATCTCAAACCAGTCGGGCCCCACCGACACCTTGGCCCCCAGGCCGGCGTGGCCCGTGGGCTCCACGCCGAAGGCGCGGGCGGTGGCCTCCGAGTGCAGGAACTGGCGCAGCACGCCGCCCTCCAGCAGCGCCAGGCGGCGGGTGGGGGTGCCTTCGCCGTCGAAGGCGGAGGCGCCGATGTTGCCGGGGTGCAGGCCGTTGTCGTGCAGGTCGAGGAAGGGCACCGCCAGCGGTTGGCCGAGCGATTCACGGCTGCTCAGGCTCACCCCATCGAGCACGGCCCGGGCGTTGAACAGGCTGCTGAAGGCGCCGATCAGATCGAGGAAGGCCTCCGGGCTGAACACGCAGGTGTAATGCCCGGTTTCGATCGGGGCGTAATCGAGGTGGCTGATGGTGCGCTCGGCCGCTTCGTTGATGCAGCCGGCGATGTCGAGGTCGCCGGCGCCATAGGCCAGCCGCATGGCTCCGGCACTGCGGGGTTTGCGCCCGGTTTCTTCGGCGCGGGCGTAGAGGTAGACGCTGGCGGTGGTGAGCCGTTGCTGGCGGCGGGCGCCGTCGCTGTTGAGGTAGATCCGCTCGCTGCTGCGTTCCGCCAGGCCGTTGTAGGGCACGGTGCCGATGGCGCTGTGGCGCCCCAGCAGCTCCTGCTCCGCCTGCTTGAGCGTGTCGAGCAGGTGCAGGATGCCGCGGGGCGCGTGCAGCGGCTGGTTCAGCTCCGCCACCGGCGCCGTGGCCAGGGGGGAGAAGGCCGGGGTGTCGTCGGGGTTGCCGAAGGCGCTGGCGGCCTGGGCGCCGCTGAGGGCGCGCTCCAGGCCGGAGTCCGACAGGTCGGAGGTGCTGGTGGTGCCCACCAGGCCATCGCCATTCCAGACCCGCACCGTGATCGAACTGCGCTGGGCCCCCTTGAGCTGCTTGGGTTCGCCGCGGTCCACCTGCACGGAGGTGTCGCTGCTGCAGGCGGCCCCCAGGTCCCACCGGCGGATGCCGTGGTCGGCGGCGATGCGGGCCAGGGTTTGGCCCAACGCATCGGCGTTGAGGCTTGCCCCGGTGGCGGTGTCACCGCTGGCCATGGTCAGCGGCCCCCCACGGTGATCGAATCCACCTTGATGTGGGGCTGGCCGACGGTCACGAAGATGCTGCCGCTCACGGAGCCGCAGAAGCCCGCCGCCA
>RHBP01000301.1 GCA_010030955.1 Synechococcaceae bacterium WBB_10_009
CAGGGCCACCAGCGCCAGCACCGCCCCCAGCTGGGTGGCCACCAGCACCCGCCGCAGACGGTGCTGCAGCCGCGCCACCGCCTGCGCCCCGGGCACCCTGGCCTCCTGCAGCTGCTGCACCCGCGAGGGCCGCAGCCGGATCAGGGCAAACTCACCAGCGGCAAAAAAAGCCAGCAGCGCGATCAGAACAGCGAGGGCCAGCAGAGCAGACATCGGCGACGGGGGGCGATGGGCTCAACGCAGGGTTCGCACCGCATCGAGACCCTGATTGAAGCGGCTGAACACCAGCTGCAGGATGGTGCGTTGTTGCAGTTTGATCTGGGCCGTGAGGGCCATGGCGGACAGAAGAGCTTCAGCCGCACTGAAGAGAAGCTCTTGGCCGAGCAAAATTGTTTGCGTGTGCGGCTTGCGTGGCGAGAGGCTCTGCGTGCAGAGACCCGATGCTCATGCATGCCCCCTCGATTTCAGATGGACAGATGTCCATCGACGAGAAGGGGGTGCCACAAACCCAGGCATGGGGGTCCCGAGGATCGAACTCGGCTAAGGCGAATTATGAGTTCGCTGCATTCACCAGATTGCTAGACCCCCGAACGGCCCGGCGCGGCCCGCAACTCCTATCACAGTCAGCGGCGCACTGGGCGTTGCGGCGCGGCCAGGCTGCCGCCAAAGCCGTTGGAGAGGTCGGTGGTGCGCCAGGGCATCGGATCGCTCTGGGATTCGAGCAACACGTCGTAGGTGTTCTGCAGGGCCGTGCCGTCCCAGACGATGGTCTGATCCGGAAAACCAAAGGCCCCGATCGACCAGCCCGGGTTCACCGATCCACTGGCGATGCCAAACAGGTCGCGCAGCTGGCCGCGAATGCTGACCCCCTCAGCAAACGGAGCGGTGTAAGTGAAGAAACGCTGCTGCACCAGCTCGGGAGTGGTCTGCACCGCACCGCAGCGGCTCACCTCAACAGGGGCGCCGCCGGGCTTGCTGGGGGCTTCAAGGGTGGTGGTGCACAGCACCGGGCCCGCCAGGGCCGGGCCGGCCTGCAGCAGCAGGGCTCCTGCCAGGGCAAGGCCCCTGAGGGGCAGTAAGGAGGTCATGGGCACCGCCGAGCGGCCACAGACGTGTTGCGCGCAAACTAGACAGGCCAGGCGCTCTGCACCAGTCCATGTCGTTCCTGCCCAGCACCAGCGCGGCGATGCGCCAGACCCTGCTGCCGCTGTTGGCCGGCAAGGCCTACCGCCACGGCCAGTTCACCCTGGCCTCGGGACGCAGCAGCGACCACTACGTCAACTGCAAGCCGGTGAGCCTCAGCGGCATGGGCCTGGCCCTGCTGGGCTCACTGCTGCTCGAGCAGGTCGAAACCGATGCCAGCGCCGTGGCGGGCCTCACCCTGGGGGCCGACCCG
>RHBP01000302.1 GCA_010030955.1 Synechococcaceae bacterium WBB_10_009
AACGTGGGCTGCGGCAGCACCCACCTCGAGCCCCTGCGGCAGGCGGTGGTGGCCGGCGGCGCCTGCATGGGATTCGGCTTCGATGGCGACGCCGATCGCATGCTGGCCGTCGACGCCAGGGGCCGCGTCTTCGATGGTGACCAGATCCTCTACCTGTGGGGTTCGGCCCTGCTTGAGGCCTGCGAGCTGCCCGACAACCGGCTGGTGGCCACGGTTATGAGCAACCTCGGCTTCGAGCGGGCCTGGCAGGCCAGGGGCGGTGTGCTGGAACGCACGGCCGTCGGTGATCAGTACGTCCACCAGGTGATGGAGCAGCTCGGCGCCGGCCTTGGTGGTGAGCAGTCGGGCCACATTCTCTCGGCTCGCCACGGCATGAGCGGCGATGGTCTGCTCACGGCCCTGCAGGTAGCCACCCTGATCCACGGGCGCGGCGGCAGCCTGGCCGACTGGCGCGACAGCAGTTTTGAGCCTTACCCCCAGCTGCTGGTCAACGTGACCGGTCAGCGCCGCACCCTGTGGCAGCAGTGCGAGCCGTTGCGGCTGGCGGTCGAACAGGCCGAGGCGGCGATGGCGGGCCAGGGACGGGTGCTGGTGCGGGCCAGTGGCACCGAACCCCTGCTGCGGGTCATGGTCGAGGCGGCCAGCCAGGAGGCTGTTGAGCACTGGGCTCACACGCTCGCCGCCGTCGCCGACACCCAGCTCAACGCGGCCTGAGCCCCGCGCCGGCCAGTTCTGCAGCCAGCTGCAGGGCTCCGTCGCAGCCGTCGCCGGCTGCAGGGGCCAGGTGGGCGCCGGGCTGGCAGGCCGCCAGGGCTGTGGCCAGGCCCTCACGCAGCAACGGCAGGTGCTCAAGGGCGCCCCCGCCGGTCCAAACCGGTGGCGCCTCGAGCTGCAGCTGCCGGGCGATCGCTGCGGCCATCGAGGCCAGCGCTGTGGCGGAGGCCTGCACGATCGCCAGGGCATCGGCATCGCCGCTGACGGCGTGCTGATGCACCAGCGGCGCCAGCCGCGCAAAGCCAGCGGCACCAAAGCCCGGTTGCACCACCAGGGCCTTGATCGCCTGGGGAGCGGCCGGATCGTCGATCGCCAGCTCCAGGGCCTGCCAGAGGGTCTGGCGCAGGGGGGTGGCCTGGCGGCGGCCATCGGCCATCTGCAGACTCAGGGCCAGGCCGTCACGGCCGATGTCGGTGGCCGACCCGGCCCCGTCGAGCAACCAGCCCCAGCCGCCGCAGCGGTGTTGCTGACCGCTGGCGTTGCGGCCCAGGGCGATGCAGCCGGTGCCGCTGATCACAAGGATTCCGGCCTCGGCCCCGCCCCGGGCGCCTTCGAGGGCGGTGCGTTCATCACCGGTCACCAGCACCTGCTGGGGCGGCAGCCCCAG
>RHBP01000303.1 GCA_010030955.1 Synechococcaceae bacterium WBB_10_009
AGCGGAGCGCTTCTTCATCCTCCAGCAGATCGACACCCTCTGGCGCGAACATCTGCAGGCCATGGATGCTTTGCGTGAATCCGTGGGCCTGCGCGGCTATGGCCAGAAGGATCCGCTGATCGAATACAAGAACGAAGGCTACGACATGTTTCTGGAGATGATGACCCAAATGCGGCGGAATGTGATTTATTCGATGTTTATGTTTCAGCCGGCGCCAGCCACCGCCGAGATCACGGGCTGAGGTCGGAGCCGTCCCCCAGAAACTCCAGGATTTCCCGGTCCTTGAGGTTCTGGGCGGCGCCGCGGCAGGGCTCCAGCAGCGGCCGGCCCGCCGCCAGCTCCCGCAGGCAGGCCTGGGTGCGCGCCAGTTCCCCTTCGAGGGCATCAATTCGCTCCATCAGGTTGCGAATCACCCGTGCCTCCGCATCCGGCAGGGCGGAGTGGGCCAGGGGATCCACGCGCACGCCGCTCTGGTGAATCACCCGGCCGGGGATGCCCACCACGGTGCTGTCGGCGTCCACGTCGCGCAGCAGCACCGAGCCTGCGCCGATGCGCGTGTTGGCCCCCACGGTGATCGCCCCCAGCACCTTGGCGCCGGCCCCCACCACCACGTTCTCCGCCAGGGTGGGGTGGCGCTTGCCGTGGGCCTTGCCGGTGCCCCCCAGGGTCACCCCCTGGTAGAGCAGGCAGTGGTCGCCCACCACGGCGGTTTCACCGATCACCACCCCCATGCCGTGGTCGATGAACACCCCTTGGCCGATGCGGGCTCCGGGGTGGATTTCGATGCCGGTGAGCCAACGGCCCAGCTGGCTCAGCACCCGCGCCAACAGGGGGCTCAACGGCCAGCGACGGCGCCACAGCCGATGGCTCAGCCGGTGCAGGCAGAGGGCGTGCAGCCCCGGGTAGCAGGCCAGGATCTCCAGCGTGCCCCGGGCCGCCGGATCCCGTTCCTTGATGATCGCGAGGTCGGCGCGCAGGGCGTTCAGCATGCCCCCATCCTGCCGAAGTCAGCCGCAAGCGGCGCTGGGTCACGGGTTTGACCGAGGGGCCCTCGGTCATGCATGATCGGCGGGTCGGCGGCGCAGCCCCGGCGCCTGCGGATGTAGCTCAGTGGTAGAGCATCTCCTTGCCAAGGAGAGGGTCGAGAGTTCGAATCTCTTCATCCGCTTGTTTTCGGTTTGCTGAGCTGATCACTGGCTCAGTAGCCCGATTTCCTTTCTGAGCAGGTCGATCGTGGCGCTCCCCAGGTAGCTCTGGGCGCAGTGCACCTGGGGTAGGCGCATCAGCTGCGAACGGTTCTGGCGCAGGCTCTGCTCCACCAGGGGCAGGCTGGGCCGGTCGCAGAGCACGTGGCTGGCGGCCCGCAGCAGCGCCAGCAGGC
>RHBP01000304.1 GCA_010030955.1 Synechococcaceae bacterium WBB_10_009
GCCCTGATGCTGCCGGGGGCGCCGCACTTTCTGATCTCAGAGGCGGTGCGCGGGGAGGGGGCGCGCCTGCACGATGCCGCCGGCCGCAGTCCGGTGGCCGGGCTTGCCGGAGCTGATCTGGCACCCCGCGACCAGGTGAGCCGTGCCCTGGCGCGCACCATGGCCGCCCAGGGCGTCGACCACGTCTGGCTTGACCTGCGCCCGGTGGGCGAGCAACGCCTGCTGGCCCAGTTCCCCACGATCCTGGGCCGCTGCCGGGAGCTGGGGCTGGAACCGCTCACCGGTTCGATCCCGGTGGCGCCGGCAGCCCATTACTGGATGGGCGGCATCGGCACCGACCTCCATGCGGCCACCTCGGTCGCAGGGCTCTACGCCGTCGGTGAAGTGGCCAGCACCGGCGTGCATGGCGCCAACCGGCTGGCCAGCAACTCCTTGATGGAGTGCCTGGTCTTTGCCCGGGCCCGGCATCTGGCCGCCAGCCTGACCAGCGGAGCCGTGGCGCCGCCGCCTCCGGCTGTGGACGGCCCCGACCTCGCCCCAGCCGGCATGGCGGCCGGCGACACCCACCTGCAGGCCCTGCAGCAGAGGCTGCGCCAACTGTGCTGGAACGCCGCCGGGGTGGAGCGGCGCGGCGATCTCATGATTCAGGCGCTGGCGCAGGTCAGGCAGCAACGGCAAGCGCTGGAGCAGTGGCCCCAGCTGCGTCAGCTGAGCCGCCTGGAGCCCGGCACAGGGCTGGCCGTTGGTCGCGAATCCAAGGCTGGATTGCGGGCGCAGGTCGACCTTCAGCACCGGCTGGTGCTGGCCGAACTGCTGATCGGCGCCGCCCTGTTTCGCTGTGAAAGCCGCGGCGGTCACCACCGCACCGATGCACCGGCCAGCCAGCCGTTCTGGCAACGCCACACCCTGCAGCAGATCGGCCGGGCGATGGCGACTGGAGCCGTCAGTTGATGAAGCCGTCAGTTGATGGAGGTGCTCAGTTGGGAGCCACTCCGGTTGCAGGGGTCACCAACTGAGGGAAGCCAACCAGGTTGGCCAGCTTCTGCAGGGGTTTGACGCCCGAATCGACCGTCCCGTTGATCTCCCATGAGGGGTATCCCTCGATGCCCTTGCTCTGGCAGAGCTCGGCCTGACTGTTCTGTCCATCGGGGGCGCACTCGATCACCTTGAGGCGAGCCGCGGCCTCCTTGCCGAACAACTGCTTCTGATCGTGGCAGTGGGGGCACCAGTAAGCCGAATACATCACCGCACCACTGGCGGTGAGCTTGTCGGCCAGAGCCAGGGTGGTCGGCGTGCTGACCGTGGTGACAGGAATCGGAGCCCCCTTGGCCGTGAGCACAGCCGGACGGTTGACGGCTGCAGCCCAGCCCAGGCCCAGCAC
>RHBP01000305.1 GCA_010030955.1 Synechococcaceae bacterium WBB_10_009
ATCCTCCACAGAGCCGCCATTGAGGGCCTGCAGCGCCGCTTTTTCAGACACGCTCTGGGCGAGGGCGCGGGGCATCCAAAGGGCTCAAGAACGCAGGATTCTACGGGGGTTGGCTGGGGGCCATGGGCACAAGCTGCCCGTTCGGGGGAATGCTGCGATCAACCCACCGCCAACCCGTGGACGACAGGCGACTTACCCTGGTAAGCAGCCACCCAATCAGCCCTGCTCCGCCGATGGACGCCCTGCTCACCCTGTCGTCAAAGGGGCAACTGGTGATCCCCTCACGCCTGCGGCAGCTGCTCGGGCTGCAGCCCGGTGATCGGCTTGCCCTGAGCCTCGAGGCCGATGGGTTGCACCTCAAACCCCATGGGGCAGGACACGCTGCCTCCGCCCGGGAGCGGATCGGTTGCAGCGGCTATCGGGGTCCAACCCTGGCCCTAGAAGCCATGGATCCCGCACGCCATGCGGAAAAACCCTTGCCATGAGCCTGCCCATCGCGCTGGACACCAACCTTCTGGCCCGTCTCGTCACCAACGACGACCCGCAACAGGCCCTGCAAGTGGCCGATCTGATCGACGCCAGCGCCGCCTGTTTTGTGCCGATCACCGTTGTGTTGGAACTGGAATGGGTGCTGCGGGGGGCCTACAAGCTGGCCCCACCTGCGGTGATCCAAGCCTTTGAGGGCCTGATGGACATCACCCAACTCCACCTCGAACAGGAGGACCTGGTGCGGCAGGCCCTGGAGCTTCACCGCCATGGCCTCGACTTCGCCGATGCCCTGCACCTGCTGCGCAGCGAAGGCTGTGCAACCTTCAAGAGCTTCGATCGCTCCCTGGAGCAGCTGGCGGCAGCTCTCGGGATCCAACCTGCCGTCCAGCGGCCCTGATCACGCCGCCTTCTTGAGCAGGCTGGCGGCGTAGCTGCGGGTTTCGCCGGAATCGCCGCCGGCCAGTTCCGCCAGTTCCGCCTGGCGAGCATGAGTGTCCCGCAGTTGGGACACCCGCGTGTGGGTGCGGCCGTCCTTAACCTCCTTGGCCACCCGGAAGTGGTGGTCGGCGGCGGCGGCCACCAGGGGCTGGTGGGTCACGCAGAACACCTGGCGCTGGGCGGAGAGCTGCTGCAGCAACTCAGCCATGGCACCGCTGACGCGGCCACTCACCCCGGCATCGATTTCATCGAACAACAGCGTCACGTGGGGGTCAGCGGCCGCCAGGCAGGTTTTGAGCGCCAGCAGAAAGCGCGACATCTCACCGCCCGAGGCCACCTCCGCCAGGGGGGCCAGGGGTTGGCCGGGGTTGGCGGAAAACAGAAACTGCACCGCATCGGCCCCCTCCTCCGTGGGGGCGGCGGGCTCAATCGCCACGGCAAAGCGCACATGGG
>RHBP01000306.1 GCA_010030955.1 Synechococcaceae bacterium WBB_10_009
TATGAACAGCTCAGGGGTCTCCCCTTGCTCTGGGTCGAGGCCTCTGAGCCGCTTCTCGAGCGGGCGGCCAGCTTCAAAGCGCGGCATTCGCTGTCGTTGGCGGATGCATGGATCGCTGCATCCGCGCAGCAGGTTGGTGCCACCCTCTTGCACAAAGACCCTGAATTTTCAGCCATTCCCGATTTGGATCAGGAATGGTTGGGTTGATTCAGCCCACCCAGCGCAGCAGTGAGCCCCGCTCCCCCAGCACAAAGCCTTTGCCGTCCGGCAGGAAGGCGATGTGGCTGAAGTTGGTGGGCTGCTGAGCGCCCACGGGGTCGCGGGTCCAGGTTTTGCCGCCATCGGCGCTGCTGAGCAGGGTGCCGCTGCCGCCGCCGGTCCAGATGGTGCCGTTGGGATCCCAGGCCATGTCGAGGTAGCCGTAACCGTTGGTGATCGGCACCACCGGCTTGCTCCACTCCTCGGGATTGCTGGCGTCGGCGTTGAAGCGCAGTTGGGCCCCGCGGGCCAGCATCCAGAGGTTGCCGTTGGGCTGGAAGCCCATGGACTGCAGGCGCTGGCTGCTCACCCGCTGGTGGGGGGTCCACACGGGCTCGCCGGGGTTCCAGGTGGCGAAGAAATTGCCCAGGCTGCTGACGCTGATGTACTGCCCATCGCTGCCGCGGCGCAGGTCGCGCACGGAGCCGGCGGCGTCTTCCACCTCGGCTTGCCAGGAGTTGCCGGCATCACTGGTGCGGTACACGGCCCCCACGTTTGTGGCCAGCTCGGCAGTGCTGCGGCCCAGGGCCGTCACCAGGTAGGGCTCGCCGGGAAGCTTGGTGTCGAGAAACAGGCGGCTCCAGCTCTGACCGGCATCGGTGCTGTGCAGCAGCAGGCCCGGCTGCCCCACGATCCAGCCCTCATCGCCGCTGAAATCGATGCTGATCAGGCGGAAGTTCTCCTCGGCCGGCAGATCCAGGGCCCGCTCCTGCCAGGAGGCGCCGCCATCGTTGGTTTCCAGGATCAGGCGGTTGCTGCCCACCAGGAAGCCGTGCTGGCCATCGCTGAAGGCCAGATCCAAGGGGTTGGATTTGGTGTGGATGTCCACCGGCTGCCAGGGGCTTGCACTGGCGGCGGGCAGGCTGGTGCTGACGCAGCCGCCAAGCCCTGTGGCCAGCAGCAGGCTGAGGGCGAGGGCGCCCAGTTGCGAGATCAGGCGTTGCATCGGCTCAGCGCAGGGAATACAGGGAGAGGAAGAAGGCGATGGCCAGGGCGAAGCCACCAAAGATCAGCACGTTTTTCTGGCCCGGTGTGAGCTGATTCACCCCCAGCCCGTAGCCGAGATTCTCCTCGAAGCCGCTGGGCTTGTTGCGGGGGCCAATGTCCTTGAAGGCCATGGT
>RHBP01000307.1 GCA_010030955.1 Synechococcaceae bacterium WBB_10_009
GCCAACAACCACCGGCGCTTGCTGGAGCAGCTGCTCCCGTTTGCGGGCCGGCTGCGGGTGGTGGCCCTCTGCGGCCGCCGGCCCGCCGCACTGGAGGCGATCACGGCCTGGGCCGCGCAGCATCCCCAGCTGGCGGTGGAGGCCATGGGCTTCCAGGGGCCGGAGGCGATGGCGGAGCTTTACCGCCAGGCCTGGGCGGTGGTGAGCCGGCCGGGGGCCCGCACCGCCACCGAGGCGTTGGCGATGGGCTGCCCGCTGATCTTTAACCACTACGGCCTCACCATGCCGCAGGAGCTGTTGGCGCCCCGTTGGTTCGCCGCCCAGGGCTTGGAGGTGTCGATCCGGCGGCCGCGGCAGTTGGCGGCGGTGGTGGCGGGCTGGCTCGATCAACCCGCCGCCTATCAAGCCCTGCGCAGCCGCTACCACCGGCAGCGGTTGCAGTCCGATCCGGCTCAGATCCTGGAGCAGTTGGCCCATGGCTGAGGCGCTCTCCACGCTGCAGTTGGCGCTGCTGGCCCAGAAGGCCGCCGATCAGCGCCGGCTGCTGGCGGCGGAGCCGATTGCGGTGGTGGGCATGGGCTGCCGCTTCCCGGGGGGCTCGGGCCAGCCGGATTTGGAGACGCCCGAGGGTTTCTGGGAGTTTCTGCTGCAGGGCCGGGAAGCGGTTGCGGAGGTGCCCGCCAGCCGCTGGCCCCTGGAGCGCTTCTACAGCGCCACCCCTGGCACCCCCGGCAAGATGCATTGCCGCCATGGGGCGTTCCTGCAGGCGCCGGAGCTGTTTGATCCGGGCCGCTTCGGTATCTCGCCGCGGGAGGCCCAGGCCATGGACCCGCAGCACCGGCTGCTGCTGGAGGTGGCCCAGGAGGCGCTGGAGCGGGCGGGCTATGGCGGCGAGCAGCTGCGCGGCCTGGCGGCGGGGGTGTACGTGGGCATCTGCACGGGCGACTACGCCTGGCGGCAGCTGCGGGCCCAGCTGCCCGACAGCCGCTACGACATGTATTTCGCCACGGGCACCAGCTTCGCCATGGCCTCGGGGCGGTTGGCCTATGCCTTGGGACTGCAGGGGCCGGCGTTGGCGGTGGACACGGCCTGTTCGTCGTCGCTGGTGGCGGTGGATCTGGCCTGCCGCAGCCTGCGCGACCGCAGCACCGATCTGGCCCTGGCCGGCGGGGTGAGCCTGCTGCTCACCCCGGTGAACAGCCTCTGCTTTGCCCGCAGCGGAATGATGGCCGCCGACGGCCACTGCAAAACCTTTGATGCCGCCGCCGATGGCTACGTGCGCGGCGAGGGTTGTGGGGTGGTGGTGCTGAAACGCCTGGCGGATGCCCTGGCGGCGGGCGATCCCGTGCTGGCGGTGCTGCG
>RHBP01000308.1 GCA_010030955.1 Synechococcaceae bacterium WBB_10_009
CAGCGACAGCAGCAGGGTGCCGGTGATGGTGAGGCCATCGAGGCCCCCGCGGCTGCCGGGTCGTGCTGCGGTGAGCACATTCACCGGATCGACGTACTCGCCCTTGAGCAGGCCCAGGGTCACGAATACCCCGTGCTGCCAGCTGGTTCCCAGCGAAAACTGATGGATGCCGGCCACGACCACCAGCACCAGCCCCAGGCTGAGCAGCAGCAGGTTGCGGCTGCGGCGATCCAGCGCCGACCAGCGCCATCGGCGCCGGGGCTGGCGCCGGAGCTGGCCGTCTGGCTCGGTGCTGTCGATGCCGCGTTGGTGAAAGGCCAACGGCGCCACCAGCCACCCTTCCATGCCGCGCTCCAGCTGCACCGGGCGTTGAAAGCGGTGGTCCTGCCACGGCCCCTGAAACAGGGCAAAGGCGAGCCCATCGGCCTCAAACCTGGCGGCATCGTCACCGGGCCTCAGGGCCTGCAGCAGGGCCCAGCGCATCAGGCTCTGGGGATCCACCACGTTCACACCGCTCAGCCGGCCTTCGAGCAGGTCACCGAGCTGGCGCTGCTCACCCGAGGCTCGCACCACGATCTGGGCGGTGGGGTTGAGCAGCCGCACCTGCAGCGCGGCCTCGAGGTTGACCGTGCTCTCGGAGCTCAGCAACAGCACGGCACGCGCCTCGCGCACCCCGGCCTGGCCCAGGTGATGGGGGCGGCGCATGTCACCGATCACCACCGGTGCGCTGAGGCACTGCTCCAGATCGGGCTCGCGCCAGTCGGGGGCATGGCGGTCCATGGCCAGCAGCGGCATGTCGAAGCGCCGCAGGCGTCTGAGGCAGGCCTGTCCCAGCTTTCCCAGTCCGCAGATCAGGATGGCCGGCTGGGGGGCTGGGGCTGCCATCTGGGGTCTGGGGATCAACCCATGCTCATCGGCAGCACGGGCAGCGGCAAGCGAAACAAATCAAAAGTTCCCGGCTTCTTGTTGCCGCCTTAACGCGCGCTGTTCAAGTTGTGGGCATCTGTCTGCGTGCGCCCATCGATGACGTTCACCGAGAACCCCCAGGCTCAGCCGGGTGCAGCCCTGCCGATGTCGGCCAGTTTCAGCGACCGTCAGCGCACCGGTCTGACGGCCGATGACCTGTTCGAAGGCATCACCGAGCACCTGTTCTTTTCGCTGGGCCGCAGCGCCGTTGATCCCAGCCCCCACGACCTGTACATGGCGCTCAGCTACGCGGTGCGCGACCGGCTCATGAACAGGCATCTGGCCGCCAAAGACCTGATGCGCCAGCAGCGCCCCAAGGCGGTGGCCTACCTCTCGGCCGAGTTTCTGATCGGCCCCCAGCTGGCCAACAACCTGCTGATGCTGGG
>RHBP01000309.1 GCA_010030955.1 Synechococcaceae bacterium WBB_10_009
AGCTGCGCATCGCCGAGGCAGTGGCCCGGGGTCCCGAGGATCTGCCGGTCGTGGGCGTAGCCGAACAGGCCCAGCTGGTGGACGGCGCGATCGTTATCAACCCGGCCACGGCGCAATGGCCCCTGGGCTGAAGGCCAGCCTCAGCGGTTGATCAGGCCAGCGGCGCCCAGCACACCCGCGATCGCCATGAACCACAGCGGCGAGATGCGGGTGCGCAGCATCAGGGCACAGACCACCAGCGACACGATCACCCCGGGCACGCTGAGCTGACCGGCGCGGGTGACGTCGGCGGTGCGCACGATCTTGAGGCCGACGGCAAACAGGATGCCAAGGGTGATCGGCCCCATACCCCGCTCAAAGGCCATGCGCCAGGGCGAATGCTCAAAATGCCGCCAGCTCAGGCAGGCCATCACCATCACCAGGGTCGATGGCAGCAGAATCGCCAGCTCGGCGCCGTAGCCACTGAGCAGGGCCCAGAACGGACCCTCGGGCCAACCGGCGCCCAGCCCCAGCAGGCCGACAATCATCGAGCTGGGGCCGGGGGACGCCTCGGCCAGGGCATAGAGGTCAGCGAACTGGCTGCTCGTCAGCCAGCAGAACTTGTCGACGCTGAGGTGGTGGTACTCGGCCAGCAGGGTGTTGCCGCCACCGAGCGAAAACAACGAGAGCGACAGAAACTGCCAGATCACCCGGGCCAGATTGCCCAGATCGCCCAGGTGCACGGCCCTGCAGGAGGCCGTGAGCAGCAGCACCGGGCTCATGGCTCCACCGGGCGACGCGGCCAGTACCAGGCCATGGCGATCGGACCGCTGACCAGCACCACGGGCACCAGTCGCAGGTGGCCGAAGGCCAGGGCCACAAACACCAGGGCCGCCAGCCCCAGTGCCACAGGATCCTTGCGGTACTCGCCCAGGATCTTGAAACCCATCGAGAGGGCCATGCCGGCGGCGGCGGCCACCACGCCGGCCAACACCCGATCAACCGCCGGCAGGGTGTGCACGCTGAAGTAAAGGAGGCCCAGGGCCATCAGCAGGGTGAAGGGCACCAGCAACATTCCGGCCAGGGCCGCCAGGGCACCAGGCAGGCCCCGGAAGTTGGCACCGATATACACGGCCATGTTGATCTGGTTGGGGCCTGGAAACAGCCGCGCCACGGTGAGGCCGGTCAGAAATTCCTCATCGCTCATCCAGCGTTTCTGTTCGACGACGATCCGCTGGCTCCAGGCTGAAAGGCCGCCGCCAAAGGCCGACAGCGCCACCTGCAACATGCCCACAAACAGCTGGCGCAGGTCTGGTGCCGGGGCCAGCGGCGCAGGCGCAGGCTCAGTCATGCACGAAATGGGGGTCGGGTG
>RHBP01000310.1 GCA_010030955.1 Synechococcaceae bacterium WBB_10_009
TCATGAGCCCTGCGACTTCCGAGAGCACCCGGCGGAACTCGTGCGGAGGTGTCGTGCGATCGCGGAGCCGGCTGACCTTGTGGCGGATCAGCGGATGGTCCACATGGTGCAGGCCGGTAAGTCGCCGCGCAGCCGTTGGCAGTCCTCCTGAGCCGATCTTCTCGATTTGTCGATCACACCCATGGTCGTTGTGCGCCGCCCGCTGCTGGCTGCAGCAGCCCTCTCGCTGTTGGCGACGGCCCTGGGGCCCCACTCAGCCGTTGCCCATGGCATCGAATCGAGCCTGGAACGGGTGGCTGATCTGGGCGGCGGCCTGGTGCTCCAGAGCCACTTCAGCACCGGCGAGCCTGCCGCCGGAGCAGCCGTGACCCTGGTGGCTCCCGGCGGTCAGACCGTGGCCCTCGGTCAGACCGATGCCCAGGGGCAGTTGCGCTTCCGGTTGCCGGCCAGTGTCGATGCCGCCTGGGAACTGCGGGTGGATCAGGGGCCCGGGCATCGCGACTATCTGGAACTGCCGCTCGCGACGTCCCAGCCACTGCGACGTGGTTTCGCCGCGGGCTTTCGCCTTCCCCTCGACCGCGGTTCCCTGGCCTGGGGTGGTGGGGCGCTGGCGCTGGTGGGTGCCCTGGTGCTGCGCGGCCGGCGCGGGCAGGGCTGAACGTGACCAGCGGCAGCACCGAGCTTGACGCCATTGTCCAGCGCCTCGCAGGCACCAGCGATCCCCGGCGACGCTACGAATACGTGCTGTGGCTGGCCAAGGGGCTGGCGCCCTTGCCCGAGGAGTTCCGCCAGGAGGTCTTCAAGGTCAAGGGCTGTGTCTCCCAGGTCTATGTGGTCGGCCGGCTCAGCGACGGCCTGCTCCACTGGCAGGGCGATTCGGATGCGGCCATCACCAAGGGATTGCTGGCCCTGTTGATCAAGGGGCTTGAGGGGCTCACCCCCCAGCAGGCCGCGGCCGTTGATCCCGGTTTCATCGCCCAGACCGGCCTGCAGGCCAGCCTGACGCCCTCTAGGGCCAATGGTTTCATCAACATCTTCAGGGCCATGCAGGCCCAGGCCCGGGCCCTGGCCGGCGAGCAGCCAGGCGATTTCTAGGATCGGCGCCATGTCTGTCCCCGTTGTATGACCATCGGCATCGGCTTGCTCGGCCTCGGCACGGTGGGCGCCGGGGTGGCCCAGATCCTCGCCAGCCCCCAGGGACGCCATCCGCTGGTGGGTGAGCTGGCCCTGCGGCGGGTGGCCGTGCGCGATCTGCAACGGCCCAGGCCGATCGCCCTCGATGGGGCCCTGCTCACCACCAATCCTGAAGAGGTCGTCGATGACCCCGACGTGGCGATCGTGGTCGAGGTG
>RHBP01000032.1 GCA_010030955.1 Synechococcaceae bacterium WBB_10_009
CCGCCGACCTGGTGGCCGCCCTGCAGGCCGACGCCACCGGCACCGTCACCGACTTCAAAGTCACCGATGGCAAGGGCATCGGCGTGGTGGTAACGCTGGCCAACGGCGCCACCACCTGGTTCTTCGACGACGAAATCACCGCCGCCTGAACCCCGCCTCGTGAGCGAATCCCCCAACCCCACCGCCGCCAGCGGCGCTGGAGCCCGGCAGCTGCTGGGGATGAAGGGTGCCAGCGGCACCTCCAACATCTGGAAGATCCGGCTGCAGCTGATGAAGCCGGTGACCTGGATCCCCCTGATCTGGGGGGTGCTCTGCGGCGCGGCCGCCTCCGGCAACTTCCACTGGCGGCTGCCCGAGGTGGGCGCCTCCATCGCCTGCATGCTGATGAGCGGCCCGCTGCTGGCCGGCTACACCCAAACCATCAACGACTACTACGACCGCGAGATCGACGCGATCAACGAGCCCTACCGGCCCATCCCCTCCGGAGCGATCCCGCTGTGGCAGGTGAAGGCCCAGATCTGGGTGTTGCTGCTGGCGGGGCTGGGGGTGGCCTACGGGCTTGACCGCTGGGCCCAGCACAGCACCCCCGTGCTGTTCCTGTTGGCCCTGGGGGGCTCGTTTGTGAGCTTCATCTATTCCGCCCCGCCGCTGAAGCTCAAGCAAAACGGCTGGCTGGGCAACTACGCCCTCGGGGCCAGCTACATCGCCCTGCCCTGGTGGGCGGGCCAGGCCCTGTTCGGGCACCTCACCTGGACCACCGCCCTGCTCACCCTGGCCTACTCCCTGGCGGGCCTGGGCATCGCGGTGGTGAACGACTTCAAAAGCGTGGAGGGCGACCGTGCCCTGGGGCTGCAATCGCTGCCGGTGGTGTTCGGCATCGAGCGGGCCAGCTGGATCAGCGCCGGCATGATCGATGTGTTTCAGCTGGCGATGGTGGCCGTGCTGATCGCCATCGGCCAGCACTTCGCTGCGGTGCTGCTGGTGCTGCTGATCGTTCCACAGATCACCTTCCAGGACATCTGGTTGCTGCGCGATCCCGTGGCCTTTGACGTGAAATACCAGGCCAGCGCCCAACCCTTCCTGGTGCTGGGGATGCTGGTGACGGCCCTGGCCATCGGCCACAGCAACCTGGTGCTGATGTGACACCAAAGCGCCGCCGGCCGCTTGTTCGCGCAGGCCTGGTGGGCGCAGGGGCCGGCGTTGCCGTGGCCCTCGGTCAGAGCGTGCTGCTGGTGGGTGTCGATGCCCTAATGCCCGACGTGCGGCGGCTGGGCAGCTACAACCGCCCCGGCACGGTCACGGTGCTCTCCGCCGATGGCCAGGTGATCCAAAAGCTGGGGCCCGCCACCCGCGAGAAGTTGAGGCGCGGCCAGATGCCGCTGCTGGTGCAGCGGGCCTTCATCGCCGCCGAAGACCGCCGCTTCTACCAGCACAACGGCATCGACCCGGTGGGCATCGGCCGGGCCATGGTGCGCAACCTCAAGCAGGGGGCCGTGGAGGAGGGGGCCAGCACCATCACCCAGCAGCTGGCGCGAACGGTGTTTCTGAGCCAGGACCGCACGATCCTGCGCAAGCTCAATGAGGTGATGCTGGCGGGCAAGCTCGAGCGCCAGCTGAGCAAGCAGCAGATCCTCGAGCAATACCTCAACAACGTCTACCTGGGCTCCAGCGCCTACGGCATCTCCGATGCCGCCTGGATCTATTTCTCCAAAACCCCGGCCCAACTCACCCTGCCGGAGGCGGCCCTGATCGCCGGCCTGCCGCCGGCCCCTTCGGTGTACTCGCCGCTGGTGAATCCGGATCTCGCCCTCGAGCGCCGCGCCACCGTGCTGCGGCGCATGCGCGAAGCCGGCTTCATCGACGACCTGCAGCTGGACCGCGCCAACGCCACCCCCCTGGAGCTCAAGCCGGCGGAGCCCAAGTACTGGACCAGCCGCGCCCCCTACTTCACCAGCTGGGTGGCCCAGGAGCTGCCCAAGGTGCTCAGCCCCGAGCAGCTGGAGGTGGGCGGGCTGACGATCCGCACCAGCCTCAACATGCCCTGGCAAGAGCGGGCCCAGGCCACCATCAACAAACACGCGCCCGGGGAGATGCAGGGGGCGGTGGTGTCGATGGAGCCGGGCACCGGCCTGGTGCGCAGCATGGTGGGGGGCAAGGATTTCACCACCAGCCAGTTCAACCGCGCCGCCCAGGCCCTGCGCTCGCCGGGATCCACCTTCAAGTTGTTCGTGTACCTCACCGCCCTCAAGGAGGGCATGAAGCCGGAGGACACGATCAGCGACCGCCAGGTTTGCTACGGCGGCTACTGCCCGCGCAACTTCGGCGACCGCTACATGGGCACGGTGCCGCTGTGGGTGGCGCTGCAGAACTCGCTCAACACCGTGTCGGTGAGCCTGCTCAAAAAACTGGGCTTCGACAAGGTGATCGCCACCGCCAAGAGCCTGGGCATCAGCCGCGAACTGGGGCGCTTCTATCCGCTGGCCGTGGGCGCCACCGAGCAAACGGTGCTCGACATGACCGCCGCCTACGCCGCCATCTTCAACCGCGGTGTGTACGTGACGCCGACGCCCTTTGAGGAGATCATGGGCCCCAACGGCGAGCTGCTCTGGAGCCGTCGCGTCGACGGCGACCGGGGCCGCCGCGCCGTACCCACCGACATCGCCGACGCGATGCTGTGGATGCTGCAGCAGGTGGTGAAGGGGGGCACCGGCTACGGCGCCGTGCCACCGGATCGCCCCGCCGCCGGCAAAACCGGCACCTCCGAGGGCGGCCGCGACCTGTGGTTCATCGGCGGGGTGCCCCAGCTGGTGACCGGCCTGTGGCTCGGCTACGACAACAACAAGGAAACCAAGAGCACCAGCGCCGTGGCGGTGGTGGCCTGGGCCGACTACATGGCGCCGATCCTCAAGGATCTGCCGGTGCGCCAGTTCCCGCCCAAGCCGGTGCTGGCCGGCAAGTTCGATCCGCTCAAGGCCCTCAAGCCCAAGCCCAAGGCGGAGCCCACCGCCCCGGTGGGCGGCTGGCAGCCCAGCCCCACCAGCGAGCCAGCCGGCACCGCCCCGGCGGGCCCGCCCCCAGGGGTGGTGCCGGAGGGCACCGGTGCCACACCGGCACCCCCCGGCCCCGTCGGCGCACCACGTCCCAGTGCGCCTCCGCCGCTGACGGCGCCACCGGCCCCCATCGGCCCGCCCCCCTTGCCCTGAGGCCCAAACCCCGGACTCAATCCGGCACGCGCTCGAGCACCGCGGCGAAGAAGCCATCGCCGCCGCCATCGAGATCGCCGGGCCAGCTTTGCCAGCGGCCCTGCAGCGTGGCTTCGCGCCGTTCGGCGCAGAACGCCTCCACCAGCTCGCCGTTCTCGCGGGGATGCACCGTGCAGGTGGCATACACCAGCCGGCCCCCAGGCTTGAGCAGCGGCCAGAGGCCATCGAGGAGCTGGCGCTGCAGCACCACCAACCCGTCAATCGCGGCGGGGTCGAGCCGCCAGCGGGCATCGGCATGGCGGGCCAGGGTGCCGAGGCCGGAGCAGGGGGCATCCAGCAAGATGCGGTCGAACTGGCCCAGCAGCTCCGGCTGGCGCGCTGCGAGGGTGGCGGCATCGCCACAGGCGGTGCGAATGCAGTGGAGGCCCAGCCGTTCGGCGTTGCGGTCCACCCGGCGCAGGCGGGCTTCAGCGCGATCGAGCGCCAACACCTCCCCTTGGTCGTCGATCAGCTCCGCCAGGTGGGTGCTCTTGCCGCCGGGGGCGGCGCAGGCATCGAGGATGCGCTCTCCCGGCTTGGGGTCGAGCAGCGGCGCGATGCGCTGGGCGGTGCGGTCCTGCACGCACCACTGGCCCTGGTCGTAGCCAGGCAGCTGGCGCAGGTCGCCGCTGCGGCCCTGCAGGGTGAGGGCTGAAGGCACGCCGGCCACGGGCACCGCCTGCACCCCGGCCGCAGCCAGGGCTCGCTGCAGGGCTTCGGGGGTGGTGCAGCGGCGGTTCACCCGCAGGTCGATGGCCGGCTTGGTGTTGCAGGCCGCACCGAAGGCGTCCGCGCCCTGGGGCGGCAACCACTGCAACAGATCGCGGGCCAGCCAATCGGGCAGGGAATGGCGCAGGCCCAACCGCTCGGCCGCATCGACGCCGGGGGCATCGAGCCGCGTCAGCGACTCCCCCGCCTCCTGGCAGCGCAGAAACGCCCGCAACAGGCCATTGGCCACCGGCGCCAAGCGCCCCAGGCCGCCGCGCTTGGCCAGCTCCACGGTGGTGCTCACCGCCGCCGAAGCGGGGATGCGCCCGCTGTGCAGCAGCTGATAGAGGCCCAGGTGCAGCAGCCAGCGCAGCTTGGGGGGCTGGCGCTCGGCGGGAACCTTGCCCAGCTGATCGAGCCAGGCATCAAGGCAGCGGCGCTGGCGGATGGCCCCATAGGCGAGCTCGGTGGCCAACGCACGGTCCTGCGGCGACAGGTTGACCCGCCCCAACTCCCGCTCCAGCGCCCCATCGGCATAGGCCCCGGCCGCCACCGCCTGCAGCACCTGCCAGGCACACCGCCGCGCCGCCAGGCCGCGCTGTTCCCCCCCTGCGGCGGGGGCGTCAGCGCTGGCCGGGGAGGACTGCAAGCCGATCTGCCGCGGGGGATGCCCCACCTCTAGCGCCGGGGGGAACGCTCTGATCCAGCCCTGCTGATCGCAATGCCCGTTGTCTGTCGGTTCCTGGGGATCACGATCGCGATGCACTACCGAGACCATCACCCCGCGCACTTCCACGCCCGGTACGGGGAGCATGAAGCCCTTGTGGCGATCGCCTCGGGGGCCGTATGGGGCTCGCTACCGCCGCGGGTGTTGCTGTTGGTTCAGGAGTGGAGAGTGCTGCGGCTGCAGGAGTTGCAAGCAGACTGGGAGCGATGTGAGTGCTGCGAAACCCTCGAACCGATCGCGCCGCTGGAGTGAGTGATGCCACTGCAACTGACAGCCCTGCACCTGCTGGAGGGCACCCAAATCCAGGTGATGTTCAACGACGGCCGCTGCGCAGCCGTGGATCTGGCGCCATTGTTGAACGGACCGGTGTTTCGCGAGCTGCAGCATCCCGATGCCTTCCGCGGCTGCCGTCTGGATCCGGATCTGGGCACGGTGGTTTGGCCCAATGGCGCTGATTTAGCCCCCGAAGCGATCTACTTCCAGGCCTTCCGCGACGACCCATCGCTGACTCAGCTGTTTGAGCGCTGGGGCTATCTGCCGGCAGGGAGCACCTCCGCCACCCAGCGGTGAGCCCGCAGGGGTAGCCGCCCTTCCGCATCCACGGGGATGCCCTCGGCCAGCAGCAGCTCCCGCTGCATCCAATCGGAGCCCTCACGGCTGGGGCACATGGTGATGCGCCCCTGGGCATTCACCACCCGATGCCAGGGCACGGCACTGGGCAGGGGCAGGCGCCGCAGCGCCCAACCCACCTGGCGGGCACAGCCATAGGCACCGATCAGCTCCGCGATCTGGCCATAGGTGGCCAATTGGCCCGCGGGGATGCGGGCAACCACGGCATACACCTGCTGGTCAAAGCCGGATGCCACCGCAGGCCACCGCCAATCCGGCGGCAACGCTATCGAGACCGGCCATCCGAGACGATGGAGCCAGGACCGCCCGCACGGATGCCACTGCTCCCCCGACGCTTTGAGCGGCTCCAGGCCGTGCTCAACCGCCGCATGGGGGATCTCACGGTGGTGCTGGAGGCGGTGGACAAGCCCCACAACCTTTCCGCCATCCTGCGCACCTGCGATGCGGTGGGGGTGCTGGAGGCCCACGTGGTGAGCCTGCCGGGGCGGCCCCGCACCTTCAACAACACCGCCAAGGGCAGCCAGAAGTGGGTGCCGCTGCATCCCCACCCCAGCATCGAGGGCTGCCTGCAGGGCCTCAAAGACCAGGGCTTCCGGATCTTTGGCACCCACCTCAGCGTGGATGCCCGCGACTACCGCGATTGCGACTTCACCGGCCCCAGCTGCTTTCTGATGGGAGCTGAGAAATGGGGCATGAGCGCCGAAGCGCTGGCCATGGTGGATCAACCGCTGTTCATCCCGATGACGGGCATGGTGCAAAGCCTCAACGTGAGCGTGGCCGCCGCCACGCTGCTGTTTGAGGCCCTACGCCAACGGGAGCGGGCCAGCCTGGTGCCCACCAACGGCGAAGGCATCCCGGGCGGCCCCGAGGCCCATGGGCGGTTGCTGTTCGAGTGGGCCTACCCGCAGGTGGCGGACTGGTGCCGCCGCCAGGGGCGCCCCTACCCGGCGCTCACGGCCGAGGGGGAAATCGCCGAGCAGCTGCCCCGCACCCTGAAGCTGCGGTATTGAGCCGAACCGCCTCACTGGCTAGGGGAGCTGGTTTCGGCATGCCTGCAATGCAAGCCTCAACGGGGGCAACTCTCGTGTGGCAATCACCCAGACCGTGCTGAGGCTGACTCCGAAATACTCATGGATCAGGCGATTGCGCAGGCCCACCAGCCCCCGCCAGTCCACAGCGGGAACGGTTGACTGAATGGCAGCCGGCAACGCGTTAGCGGCTTCTCCCAACACCTCGAGGTTGCGAACGACGGCGTCAACCGTGCGCGAGTCGGCCTGAAATGTCGCTTCGTCGTAGCCAGCCAGATAAGCCTCGATCTTGCCGATGGCTTCCAGCATGTCCTCGATCAGCAGCGACCAATCACGCCGTGACATCAACCACATCCGCCAGGATCTGTTGACGGCGGTTGGCCTTGATGGCATCAGGCGTCACCAGGTCCACCTTCACCTGGAGCAACTCTTCAAGCCGGTCGGCCAGGTGCACAAACTTCAAGCCAACGGGCTCAGCAAACTCCACCAGAAGATCGAGATCGCTGGCTTCGGACTGTTCCCCTCGGGCATAGGAGCCAAACACCCCCAACCTCGACACCTGATAGCCAGCACGAAGCTCCTCCCAATGGGAGTGAATGATCTGCTGAAGCTCAGCCAGGGTCTGCATGGGCCAATCGTAGTGAGGCCTCAACGCTCCGAACGGCCGCTCTGGCCGCTGCCGCTCAGCCAGCTCTCGAGGCCTTCCCCCAGGAAGGAAAGCCCCAGCACCAACACAAACATCGCCACGCCGGGGTAGAGGGCGGTCCACCAGATGCCGGTGGGCAGGGCGCTGAGGGCCTGCTGCAGATCACTGCCCCACTCGGGCACCGTTTCGGGCAGCCCCAGCCCCAGGAATCCCAACCCGCCCAACACCAACACCGCATCGGCGGCATTGAGGGTGAGCAACACAGGCACCGAAGTGATCACGTTGCGAAACAGATAGCGCCGCAGGATCCACACCGGCCCCGCCCCAAGCGAGCGGGCCGCCTCCACAAACAGCTCGGCCTTCACCTGGGCGGTTTGGTTGCGCACCACGCGGAAGTACTGCGGCACGTAGACAACACACAGGGCCGCGGCGGCATTGGGCAGCCCCTTCCCCAGCAGAAACGCCAACACCACCGACAGCAACAGCACCGGCAGGGTGTAGAGGGTGTCCATCAGCAACACCAACAGCCGATCCAGCCATCCCCCCACCGCTGAGCATGCCCAGGGGCACGCCGATCACCAGGGCTGACACCAACGCAAGCACCACCACCTGCAGCGCCACACCACTGCCGGCCAGGGTGCGGCTGCACACGTCGCGCCCCAAACGGTCCGTACCGCACCAGTGCTGCCAGGAGGGGGCGGCGTAGATGGGGTTGTCGAGGCCGGCGTTGACATCCGGGAGCAGCCCCAGGTGGGTGAACAGTGGCGTGAGCAGCGCCATCAGGGCGTACACCAGCACGATCACCACACCCCAGCGGGCCATGCGGCCGGCGAGGGTGCGGGGCCTGACCCCCAACAAACGGGACACCAATGACGGGCTGACTGGAGTGGATGCCATGGGGCTTCACGTTGGCAGACATTCGCTCAGGCGCCAAACCCAAGCTGCCTATGCAGGGGAACCCTGAATGGGTCCTCCGTTCTCAGGGTCCATGGCCATGTCCACCCTTCGACCACCATCGGCATCCGCCGGTTTCAGCTTGGTGGAGCTGATGATTGCCGTGGCGATTGTCGGCATCCTCACCGCCATCGCGCTACCCAACCTCGCCCGCCAAACCGACAAGGCCAAAGCCAGCGAGGCCAAGATCTTGGCCAGCGCGGCGGCCAAAGAGGCGCAGATCGCCTGGTCGGAAAACGGCCGCGACGGCCTCGATCTTTGGATGAATGAGCAGTGCCCCGCGGCGACCCGTCAGTTCGGATTCGCCTGCAGCATTGCCAGCGACACCGATGCACGGATCACCGCCACCGGCAGCAGCAGCTCCGGTGGGCTGGCGGGCCAAACCATCACCGCCAAGGTGAATCCCTCCCAGGGGGGTGAGGTGCTGTTCTGCGGGAGCGCACCAGGGATGGGCAGCTGCTGAATCCCGCGGTGCCATTCAGGGGGGCCTCAGGGTCCCCCCACCAAGGTGCTGGAAACGATGCGCTGCGGCTGGCGGCCCGGCCCAGCCGCAAACTCCTGCACCAACCGCAGCGCCAAGAGCCCCGCCTCAGGGCTGAGGCAGGCGGCCAAGCCCAGGCGGGTTGTGCCCCCCAGTTCAATGGCCGAGGCTTCACTCGAGGGCAGCAGCTCTCCGCAGCGGAGCCATGGGGCTGCAGCTGCGGGCAACCCATCGATCACCACGCGGTTCTGCGCTGGACCGGCGGCGCTGAGCTGGCCGTTGAGCCCGTAGGCGGGGCCGCAGCGCATCAGCACCTGGCCGCGCCAGATGGCGCTGGGGGCGGCACCCACCGAGTAGGTGATCGCCCCGGCGGCGGTGCTCAGGTGCAGCACCGGTTGGCGGCCGGCCAGGCTGCAAGCGTGGACCTCCAGCTGCGGGGTGTCGCTCACCGCCGTGGCCAGGGCCACCTCCGCCTTCACCAACGCCAAGGCGCGGCGCTGCACCGCCCGCTCCCGCAGCAGCCGTGCCAGCCGCTGGCCGTTTTGGCCTTCGTCGATCAGCCCCTGCAGCATCAGGCCACTGAGCACCACCCCCAGCCCAAGGGCCAGCAGCAACTCCAGCAGGGAGAACCCCGCCTCAGCCTCAACGTTGGGGGTCGGCTTCACAACCTTCCCCCCGCTCGCGCCCCAGCCGGGTGATCCCCAGGGGCAGGGCCATCACCAGACAGCGGCGCAGATCCGTGCCCGCCGTGCGCAACACCACGGTGCCGGCATCGAGCACCAGCCCATTGGCCGTGAACCGCAGCACCGCCGGCAGGTTGTGCTCCACCTGCACCGCACCGCCGCCGATCGGCTCCTGCAGGGCCTCCAGGCTGCGCTGGCAGGGGGGCAGGCTGCCGGCGGCCGGCGGGCCCCAGCCGCTGCCATCGGGGCCGGCCCGCAGGCTGAGCCCGCAGGGTTGACCCCGCTGCTGCGCCTCCGCCCGGGCCCGCTGGATGCCCTGATCCAGCCGTCGCAGGGCCGCCTCCAGCCGTTGGCGCGCCAGCGATTCATGGCCACCGCCCACACCCAGCGCCGCCAGCACACCCAGCAGCGCGATCGCCACCAACAGCTCCGGCAGGGAGAAGCCCGCTGCAGCATTGCCCCGGTGCCGCCCCATCACTCCAGCCCCTCCACCTGGCTATCGGTGAGGGCCCCTGCGGGGGTGCACAGCCCCAGGCCCGCCGCCGTGTACCAGCGGCGCCGCGGAGCCGGGTGGTCACCCCACTCCACCAGCAGCGCCGCACCATCCGCCGACAGCTGCAGCTGCCGTTGCAACGCGGCGGCCGGCGGCAGGTGGGCGGCCTCCGCCAACAACTGTGCGGAGCTCACACAACCGGGTTGGCTGGCATCGGCCCCGAACCGCTGGCGCCAATGCCGCTGCAACAGCAACCGATCGCGATCGATCGCGTCCCGCTGCTGCAGACGCTGCTGTTGCAACGCGCTGCCAGCCGCCGCCTGACCCCAAAGCTGCAACGACCCCAGCGCCGCCGCCAAAAACACCGCCCCCGCCACCAACAGCTCCAGCACCGTTCAGCCCCCCAGCTCCTGCAGACCGCCGGCCCCCAGCCGGTAGCCCCTCTGCAGGCCACCACCCGCCTGCTGCAACCACAATTCCGGTGCGACAAGGAGGGGATCCCAGCGGATCAGCTCCACCGGGGAGCCATCCACGCTCCAACGGCGCAAGGGCTCAAGCGCCAGGCCCGCGGGGCAGGCCGGCGGCAACGCCTCCGGGTGCCATTCGCTTGATGGCAGCCCATACAAACAGGCATAGGGGCCCTGCAACTGGCCCAGCAGCCCCTGGGCAGCGGAGGCCAGCTGGTCCTCCGACCGCAGACGGCGCTGCTCAAGCGCCTGAACCTGCCGCCCCTGCAGCACCATCCCCTGCAGCGACAGGCTGCTGAGCAGCAGCACCAGGCTGCCCGCCAGGGCCAACGGCAACATCGCTGCAACGGCACAGATGCCGCCAACATTCCCCAGCCCAGGCCCATTGGGCCGGCGGACGGCTCCCCAGACCCGCCTCAGCCCTGAATCAAACCGCCGCCCAGGAGGGTGTCGCCGGCGTAGAACACCGCCGCCTGGCCGGGGGTGATCGAAAACTGCTCCTCGGCGAACTGCAGGCGGCAGCGGTGCGGGCGTTGCGCCGCCGCATCCGCCTCGGTGGCGGGCAGGGGGGTCAGCAGCGCCGCCACCGGGGCACTGCGGTAACGCACCTGCACCTCCACCGGCAGCGGCGCCTCGGGGGCCTCCACCGACACCCAGTTCACGGCCCCCACCACCGCATCGGGGCGGGCCGCTTCGCGGCGGGGCGCCACCACCACACGGTTAAGGGCGCCATCGAGTTTCACCACATGCAGCGGCTCGCTCCAGGCCACGCCCAGCCCCTTGCGCTGGCCGATGGTGAAGTGCTCGATGCCATCGTGCATCCCCAACACCTGGCCATCGCTCAGCACGATCTCCCCTTGGCGCGGCGGCAGGTAGGCATCGAGGAAGGCCTTCATCGAGCCGTGGTGATCCGCCAGGCAGAGGTCCTGGCTTTCCGGCTTCTCGGCGGTGCGCAGGCCATGGCGGGCCGCCTCGGCACGGGTGTCGGTTTTGGTGAGCTCCCCCAGGGGAAACACCAGGCGCCCCAGGGCGTCTTGCGGCAGGTCGTAGAGGAAATAGCTCTGGTCTTTCTGGCGGTCGAGGCCGCGCAGCAGCTGGTGGCGGCCGTTGGCACTGCGCTCGCCGTGCAGCACCCGGGCGTAGTGGCCGGTGGCGATGCGGCCGATGCCGCGCTCCTGCTCCGCCCAGGCGAGCATCGGGCCGAACTTCACCTCCCGGTTGCAACGGGAGCAGGGCAGCGGCGTGACGCCGGAGCCGTAGCCCTCCACCAGAAAATCAACGATCTGCGCCTTGAAGTGCTCGCGGAAATCCACCACGTGGTGGGGCACCCCCAGCTGCTCGCAGATGCCGGCGGCATCCACCAGCCCTTCGGCGCAGCAGGCCCCTTTGCCACTCATCAACCAAAGGGTGAGGCCCTCCACCTGCCAACCCGCCTCCACCAGCAGGGCCGCCGTGAGCGAACTGTCCACCCCGCCCGAGAGGCCGACCGCCACGCGGTGTTCACCGGGCCAGCTGGCCAGGCGCTCCAGGGCCCTGCCCCCGGCCGGGGTGGCCGCCACGGAGGGGTCGGCCGCAGCGGGAATCGCGGAGAAGGTGGCCAAACGGGGCGGGGGAGCCGGCCCTGCGGCCGGATCTGCAGCTTGTTTCCATCATGGAACCGTGAGCGCCACACCTGTTTTGCCCGCCCCCGCCTGGCCCGCCCGCGACGGCGACCATCTGCTGGTGAGCGCCGCCCAGATGGGTGCGCTGGAGGCCCAGCTGTTCGCCAGCGGGCTGCCGGTGGAAGCGCTGATGGAAAAGGCGGCCCTGGCGGTGGTGCGCCGGCTGCAGCAACCCGATTGGTGGCCGCAACTGCAAGAGCGGGGAGCCCTGGTGCTGGTGGGGCCCGGCCACAACGGCGGCGATGGCCTGGTGGTGGCCCGCGAGCTGCACCTGGCGGGGCTCAGCGTGCGCACCTGGAGCCCGTTTGAGCACCACAAACCGCTCACCGCCGCCCACCGGCGCCATGCCCAATGGCTCGGCATCCCGGAGCTCAGCGGCCCCCCTGACCCGGCCGATGGCGCCATCTGGATCGATGCCCTGTTCGGCATCGGCCAGAGCCGCGCCCCAGGCGAGCCGCTGGAAACCCTGTTGGAGCAGCGCCAACAGCAGCAGCCCGGCCTGCTGATCGCCATCGATGGCCCCACCGGCCTTTGCGCCAACAGCGGCCAGCCCCTCGGCCGCGGCACCGCCAGCGCCGGCCTCACCCTGGCCATCGGCCTGGTCAAACAGGGCTGGCTGCAGGATCCGGCCCTGCGGTGGCTGGGGCAGCTGGAGCGGCTGGAGCTGGGGTTGTCCAAGGCGCTGCTGCACACCCTGCCGGCATCGCAACCGCTGGCCCTGCACCCGGGCGACCTGGCCGAGCCGGCCGCGCCCCCCTGGCCCCGGCTCAATCCGGCGGCGTCGAAATACCAACGGGGCCGGCTGCTGGTGATCGCCGGCAGCGGCGCCTACCGCGGGGCGGCAGCCTTGGCCCTGCAGGGCGCCAGCGCCAGTGGCTGCGGCAGCCTGCGGACCGCCCTGCCCGCGGCGGTGGCCCAACACCTCTGGAGCCTGCAGCCCCAGGTGGTGCTCAGCGCCGCCCTGCCGGACAACGGCAGCGGCGGCCTGGCCCTGGGGGAGCTGCCGCAGGACGCCCTGGAGCGCCTGGATGCGGTGGTGCTCGGGCCGGGCCTCGGGGATGCCGATGACGGCCCCGCCGAGCGGGCCACCTGGCAGCGGCTGCAGGCCTTCACCGGGCTGCTGCTGCTGGATGCCGATGGGCTCAACCGCCTGGCGCCGCAGCAGCCGCTGGCCTGGCTGCGGGGGCGGGGCGGCCCCACCTGGCTGACCCCACACCACGGCGAATTCAAGCGGTTGTTTCCGCAATGGGCGGAGCTGCCACCCCTGCAGGCGGCCAGCCACGCCGCTGCGCAGAGCAGCGGCCAGCACCCCTGCGGCCTGCTGCTCAAGGGGGCCCGCAGCGTGGTGGCCGCCGCCGATGGCCGCCGCTGGCAGCTCAGCCAGGCCAGCCCCGCGGCGGCACGCACCGGCCTCGGAGATGTGCTGGCGGGCTACGCCGGCGGATTGGCCGCACGGGGCTTGGCGGCCGGTGGCAACGCCGATGCCAGCCTGCTGGCGCTGGCGGCCTTGGCCCACGGGTGCGCCGGCAGCCGCGCGGCCGCACAGCACGGCGCCGGCGGCGCCACACCAACGGCCGTTGCCGAAATGTTGTGTGCAATTACGCAATAAAACCAAAGATCCTCAACAGTGCGTCATGAAAAACACACGCAAAGACGTGAGCCTCAAAGGTTGTGTGTGGTTTTGCTGCTGAAAGCTGAAGCGTGTCTGTAGTCACCACGGTTTTTGCAAAA
>RHBP01000311.1 GCA_010030955.1 Synechococcaceae bacterium WBB_10_009
CCGTTGTGCTGGTGGGTCATTCGCTCGGCGGCCTCACCAGCCTGCTGGCGGCTGGGCTGCGGCCGGAGCCCGGCCTGGCGCGGCGTTGCGACCGCGCCCTCGACGGTCTGCCGCTCACCAATCTCTCCCAGCTGCTGCAGTGCCAGCTGCCCCAGGGCCGCAGCGGCCGCCGCCCGGCCCCGTCGCCGGTCACACCCGTGGCTGCGATCGTGGCCTACAACGGCTTCGGCAGCCTGCTGTGGCCCAGTCGCGGGCTGGAGGATCTCAAGGCGCCGCTGCTGCTGGTGGGCGGCAGCCTCGACCTGATCACACCGCCGCTGGTGGAGCAACTGGCCGTGTTCAGCAGCCAGCGCCATCCGCGCAGCCGCCTGGTGCTGCTCGAAGGCGGCAGCCATTTTTCACCGGTGCGGTTGCCGGCCAACGACCAGGCCCTGTTTCGTCTCGGCGACGACCTGGTCGGCATCGAACCACGCAAGGCCCAATCGCTGCTGCTGTTGCTCACCCTTGAATTTCTCAAGGGGCTGGAGCAGCCGCTGCTGCTGTCTCCCCAGGTGCGCAGGCTCAGCGGCGTGCGCGCCCATGTGCTGGATCCACCCCTGGCCCGGCGCTGGAGCCACGCGATCAGAACTCCAGACGGGGATCCAGCCAGGCCACCAGCACGTCGACCAGCACCGTGACCGCGACCACCAGGGCCGCCACCACCACCACGATGCCCTGCACCAGGGGATAGTCGCGCTGGGCAATGGCCTCCTGCAGCCGCGCCGCGACCCCCGGCCACGAAAACGTGACTTCGATCAGCAGGGCCCCGCCGATCAGGGAGGCCACGGTGATGCCGGTGATCGTGAGCACCGGCAGCAGGGCATTGGGCAGGGCGTGGCGCAGGATCAGGCGCCGTTCACTGAGGCCGCGGCTGCGGGCCGCCTCGACGTAGTCGGAGGCCATGGCGCGCCGCAGATTGAGCCGCAGGGCATTGGCAAAGATGCCGCTGAGCAACAGGGCCAGGGTGCAGGCCGGCAGCACCAGATGGCGCAGGGTGCCGCTGAGGTTCTGCCATTGCCCCTGAAACAGTGCGGTGCGCAGGCTGTCGAGCAGGTAGAAGCCGCTGCCGACGGGTGGCAGCAGGGTCGGAGGAAAGCGCCCCCCCACCGGCAACCACCCCAACCAGACGGCAAACACCAGCTGGGCCAGCATCGCCAGCCAGAACGGTGGCAGCGCATAGGTGCCGATGCCAAAGAGGCGGGCGCCGAGATCCACCGCACCCTCGGCCCGGGCGATGCCGCTGAACCCCACGGCCAGGCCCACGACAGCCGCCAGCAGCAGCGCCACCAG
>RHBP01000312.1 GCA_010030955.1 Synechococcaceae bacterium WBB_10_009
GCCTAGCTGCCCGCCCAGCCTGGCCGCCGCGGGCCCAGCGCCACGTGATCGACGACACCGAAGGTCGCCATGGGGCGCCAGGGCACTGCTGGGTGGCATTGTTGAACAACCGGTCTCACCGTTGCCGTGGCGGTCAGCGACGCTTCAACCCTGACGGCCTTCGGCTCGAGCCTGACGGCGATCACCCTGGCCGAACTGGGTGACAAGACCTTCTTCATGGCGCTGATTCTGGCGGTGCGGCACCGGCCCCGCTGGGTGTTCGTGGGGGCCTTCGCCGCCCTCATCGCCGTGACGCTGCTGTCGCTGGCACTGGGCTTCGGCCTGCGCGAACTGCTGCCCCTGGCGCTGCTGCCCTGGGTGGCGGCGGTGCTGTTTGTGGGCTTCGGGGCCAAGCTGCTGGTCGATGCCCAGGGCATGGCGGCCGATGCGATCGACTGCGAAGCCCACGAAGCCGAAGCGGCCGTCGAGCAGGCCGAGCGTCGCCAGAGCGGTCACGGGGCCTGGGCGGTGATCTGGGAGGCCTTCGCCCTGGTGTTCGTGGCCGAACTGGGGGACCGCACCCAGCTGGCCACCATCGTGCTGGCGGCTGCACCGGCCTTCACCCTGGCGGGGCTGGTGGCCGGCACGCTCGTGGGCCATGCCCTGGTGACCGCCCTGGCGGTCGGCGCCGGTCAATGGATCGGCAACCATCTGAGCGAACGAATTCTTTATCGACTCAGCGGTGGTCTGTTTCTAGCCTTCGGCCTGTTCGCCCTGCTGCAGGCCCTGGCTCGATGAGCGCACCTCAGGAGCATCCCCACGACCACTCCCATGGCCATCCGGCGGCGCAGGAGGCCCTGGCGATCCAGCGCCAGCCCCACCCCCACCAGCATGAGCACCGGGCGGGCTCGCCGGGCGCCTTTCGCTGGAGCGTGATTCTCAACAGCGGCCTGTCGGGCCTGCAACTGGTGATCGGCTTCGGCTTTGGCTCGCTGGCCCTGGTCAGCGATGCCATCCACAACCTCGGCGATGTGGCCGGGCTGCTGCTGGGCTGGGGTGCCGAGCGGCTGAGCACCCGCCCGGCGAGCGGACGCTTCACCTATGGCTTCGGCCGCAGCACCCAGCTGGCCTCACTGGTCAATGCGGTTCTGATCCTGATGGCTTCGGCAGTGCTCGTGGTCGAGGGCCTGCAACGGCTGGGCCGGGGCGGCCACAGCATCGACAGCCTGCCCGTGCACGGGAGCATGGACGCCCACGGCTTCCGCGACCTGGAGATGGAGGCGGAGGTCCTCGAGCTCACCCGCGGCTTCGGCATCGGGGCGCAGTTCGGCGGCAAGTACTT
>RHBP01000313.1 GCA_010030955.1 Synechococcaceae bacterium WBB_10_009
GGGGCGCTGCGGAAACAGGCTCGAAAAACTGCGGCGTTGCTCGTCCAGCAACAACTCACGGTGGGCCGTCCACTGGCGCTCTGCGGGGTCGCCATGGCGATCGAGCCAGGCCCGCCGCTTGCAGCGCAACCAGCTGCGCAGCAGCCGGTCGTTGAGCGGGGTTTCAGGGACCACGGGCCTCACCGTAGGCGGCCAGGCGGGTGACCCCGCGCTTGCACAAGGGGGTGGGCCCGCTGCTAGCACCAGCAACAGCACTGCACCGCTAGCCGATGGCTTCCGCACCGCTGCCCCTGGAGGCCAGCCCGATCGCCTTCGGCACCGATGGCTGGCGCGGCATCCTCGGGGTGGACATCACGGTGGAGCGCCTGCTGCCGGTGGCAGCCGCCGCGGCCCGGGAGCTGGAGTCGTCCGCCCCGGCAGACCTGCGCAGCCGTGAAGTGGTAATCGGGTGATCGGCTACGACCGGCGCTTCCTCGCACCCGAGCTGGCCGAAGCCATCTGCAGCGCCGTGCGCGGCGCCGATCTGGTGCCCGTGCTGGCCGACAGCCCCATTCCCACCCCGGCCGCCAGCTGGGCGGTGGTGGAGCGGGCGGCCCTGGGGGCGCTGGTGATCACCGCCAGCCACAACCCGCCGGAATGGCTGGGGCTGAAGATCAAGGGCCCCTTCGGCGGTTCGGTGGAGGGCGATTTCACCCAGCGGGTGGAGCGGCGCCTGCAGGCCGGGGGCATCACCGTGCCGATCCCCGGGGACACCTTGCGCTTCGACGCCATGGGCACCTACCTGGCGGGGCTCAAGGCCAAGGTGGACACCGCCGCCCTCAGCGCCGGCCTGGAGCGCCTGGGCTGGCAGGTGATCGTGGATCCCATGCACGGCTCGGCCGCGGGCGGCCTCAGCCGACTGCTGGAGGGGGCCGCCGCCAGCGACCACCTGCGCGAGATCCGCGCCAACCGCGACCCCCTGTTCGGCGGCAACCCGCCCGAACCCCTCGCCCCCTACCTGCAGCAGCTGATCGGTGAGGTGCGCGCCTCCACCCTGGCGGGCCGGCCGGCTGTGGGCATCGTGTTCGACGGCGACGGTGACCGCATCGCCGCCGTGGATGAGCAGGGCCGCTTCTGCAGCACCCAGCTGCTGATGCCACTGTTCATCGACCACCTGGCCCGGGCCAAGGGCCTGCCGGGCAGCGTGATCAAAACCGTGAGCGGCTCCGACCTGATGCAGCTGGTGGCTGAGGGCCTGGGCCGCACGGTGCTGGAGAAGGCGGTGGGCTTCAAGTACATCGCCGCGGAGATGCTGGCCAGCGAGGTGTTGGTGGGCGGCGA
>RHBP01000314.1 GCA_010030955.1 Synechococcaceae bacterium WBB_10_009
TACGGCGCCACGGTGCTGGCCATGGGTCAGGAGCCGCTTGGGCTCTGGCATCTGCACGGGTCCATGCAGGTGCTCAGCAGCCAACTCGAAACAGCCCTGGCCGCTGCCGGCGGCAGCCTGTTGCTTCGCCACCGGGTGGAGCGGTTGCAACACCACCGGGCCAGAGGCTGGCAGCTCAGCGGTAGCACGCCTGACCAACGGCCCTTTGCGCTGGAGGCGGCCGACGTGGTGCTGACGCTTCCCCCCCAGGCCCTGCCCGATCTGCTGGCCGATGAGCTGCCGGCCCCCTACCGGCGGCGCCTGCAGCAGGTCGACACCCCCTCCCCCTCGGGCGCCCTGGTGTTTTACGGCGCCGTGCAGCGCGCATGCCTGCCGCCCCGGTGCCCGAGCCACCTGCAGCGCGACTGGCACGATCCCGGATCCCTGTTTGTCTCGGTGAGCCAGGAGGGTGATGGACGCGCGCCCCTGGGCCAGGCCACGGTGATCGCCAGTGTGTTCACGGCCGCCAGACCCTGGTTCGCCCCCGAGCTGGCCGATGCCCAGACCCGGGCAGCCCGCAAGCAGACGCTGATGAATGGGATTCAGACTGGGCTGAAAGCCACGCTGGGCATCCCTGCCGAGGCCTGGTTGCATGGAGAGCTGGCCACGCCGCGGGCCTTTGCCCACTGGTGCGGACGGCCCTTCGGATATGTGGGCGGGCTGGGTCAGCATCCGAGCCGCTTCGGGCCCTTTGGTCTGGCCAGTCGCACCCCCCTGCCCGGTGTGTGGCTCTGCGGCGATTCGATCTATCCGGGTGAAGGCACCGCCGGGGTGAGCCTGTCGGCCCTGATGGCCTGCCGTCAACTGCTGCAGGCACGTGGGCAGACCCTCATCCTGCGGAGCGATCGGTCAAGACAAACTGGGGCCTGAGTCTGGCCGCCTGCCTGAGATCCGCTTCCAGGGCCGCCCAATCCCCTGCGCTGAGCTGCTCCTCCATGGCGCCAAGCGCCTGGCGATACACCTCAAGGGCCTGCTGCACCGCAGTTCTGTTGCTGCGGGCCATGAGTGTGCCGAGCATGGGGTTGCCGCCCCCGACCCTGGTCGTGTCGGCAAAACCCGATGACGCCAGGGCCCGCACCAGGTTGCCCAGGGTGCCGCTGCTGCCGCCATCGGCCATGGCGGCGGCCCGGTCGGCGGTCTGCAGCAGCGCGGCCGAAACCAGCACCGGCAGGTGAGAGATCAGCGCCACCGCCTGATCGTGGTCAGCCGCCGGGCAGCAGAGCCACCGGGACCCCAGCAGCGCGGCCAGATCTTGCACACAGGCCAATGCGCCCGGCTCG
>RHBP01000315.1 GCA_010030955.1 Synechococcaceae bacterium WBB_10_009
GCGCCCACCGCCGTGGCGGCCGCCGCGGGGGGCGGGACGGGTGTCGGGCTCCGCATCGGCACGGCCCTTGTAGGCCGGGGTGCCGCCGGGGGCCGGCTGCACCAGGCAGATGATCAGGGGTTCCACCTGCAGCTCGCGGCGCAGGCGCCGCTGCAGCCCGATCTCGATCTCGCGCTGCACGCCCATCCAATCCACATCGGGGGCCTTGCCGCCGCTGTTGCGCGACAGCTGCTGCCAGCGGTTCTCCGGCGGTGATCAGCACCGATGGCGTCATGGCTGCCCCGCCGCGGGTCAACCTGCGTGGTGTGGTCACCACGCCGCGCAGGTTCACCCGGGGCGGAGCGGCCATCACGCCATCGGTGCTGATCACCGCCAGCATCGTGATCACGCCGTCCTCCGCCAGTTGCTGGCGCTCCTTGAGCACCCGGGCATCGACGATGCCGTTGCGGGAGGCATCCAACAGCTCGATGCCGGCCTTCACCGGTTCACCCTTGCCGATTGAATCGGCGGTGAGTTCCACCACATCGCCGTTGTCGATGATCAGGATGTTCTCGCCGGGCACGCCCATCGACTGGGCGGTCTTGCTGTGGCACACGAGCATGCGGTGCTCACCGTGCACCGGCACGAAGAACTTCGGCTTGGTGAGGGCCAGCATCAACTTCTGGTCCTCCTGGAAGCCGTGGCCGGACACGTGGATGCCTTCGCCCTTGCCGTAAACCACCTTGGCGCCAAGCATCATCAGCCGGTCGATGGTGTTCACCACGGAGATGGTGTTGCCGGGGATCGGACTGGCGGAGAAGATGATCGTGTCTGAGGTTTTCACCTGCACCTGGGGGTGTTCACCGCGGGAGATGCGGCTCAGGGCCGCCAGCGGTTCCCCTTGGCTGCCGGTCATCAGCAGCAGGGTTTCGCGGTCGGGCAGGTCGCGGATCTGCTTGATCGGCACAAACAGATCATCGGGGGCGCGCATGTAACCCAATTCGCGCGCTTTGGCGATCACGTTGAGCATGGAGCGGCCCAGCAGACCCACCTTGCGGCCATTCTTGAGGGCCAGCTCCAGGATCATCGCCACGCGGTGAATGGAGCTGGCGAAGGTGGTGATGATCACCCGGCCTTCCGCCTGGGAGATGTGGCGATCCAGGCAGGGGAACACCGAGCGCTCCGGCGGGCAGAAGCCCGGCACTTCGGAGTTGGTGGAGTCGCTGAACAGGCACAGCACCCCCTGCTCGCCGTAGTGGGCCAGGCGGGCCATGTCGAAGGTTTCACCGTCGACGGGGGTGTGGTCAAACTTGAAGTCTCCGGT
>RHBP01000316.1 GCA_010030955.1 Synechococcaceae bacterium WBB_10_009
GGCCCGCGGCGGCAACGTGCTGATGCTGGACGAACCGTCGAACGACCTCGATGTGGAAACCCTCCGTGCGCTGGAAGAGGCCCTGCTGGAGTTCGCCGGCAGCGCCATGATCATCAGCCACGACCGCTGGTTCCTCGACCGCATCTGCACCCACATCCTGGCCTGCGAGGGCGATTCGCAGTGGACCTTCTTCGACGGCAACTACCAGGAGTACGAGGCCGACAAGAAGAAGCGCCTGGGTGAAGAAGGCGCGCGGCCCAAGCGCGTGCGCTTCAAGCCGATCAAGTAAGACCGGCCACGGGCCTGCCCCGTCCGTGGGGGGGCCCGCGCTCTACAGGCGGGCCTCGGCCTCGGCCTCGGCCCGGTCCCGCTGGCGCCGCAGTTCGCTCAGGTCCACGCGGGCCCAGGAGAGCCGCGCTGCCCACAGCAGGGCAGCACAGACGGCGGCCACCGTGGCCAGCCAGGTTCCATCCCGCTGCATCAGCGTTGGGTTGGCCACATCGAAGCCCTGCCACAGCACCAGCTGCACCAGGCCCACCATCACGGCCAGGGCCACCAGCGGCCCCAGGCCACGGTGCCTCAGGTGCAGGGGCGCGAGTGCAGCAGTCAGGCAAGCAGCCAGCGCCAAGTCCACCAACAGCACCGGCAACCAGGAACCCGCCGCCCCCAGCCATTCGCTCAGGCTGGACCGGCCGCCGATGAAAGTGGGAAACAGCAGCTTCAGCCCGGCCAGCACGGCCAGCCACAGCAGCATCAGCAACACCATTCGAGCCCAGGTCCAGGCGGCCACCGACCACCCCCACTGCAGCCGGCGGCTGCGTCCGGGGGCCAGCACATCGCGCCAATGCAGGCTGACACCGGCCAGCAACGAAGAAGCCAGCAGGCTCATGAGCATGATCATGTACAGCGCCGCATAGCTGAGTTCGCTGCCCAGGGTGGGGAAGTTCTTGAACTGTCCGTTGTCCAGGGGCTGCAGCCAGGTGTTGAACTGTGTGCCCACGACCACGACCATCACGTTGCCCGTGGGGCCCACGGACCGGGTTTGCGCATACAGATAGGCGCTCAAGGTCTCCAACCGTGCGCGCCAGCCGCGCGGGGCCGCAATCGCCGGTGCATCAGGTTCCGCCAGCCCATCCCTTGCCTGGCGCGCCACCCACCACAGGCCGCAGCCCGCACAGCCCGCCGCCATCAGCACCCAACGCCCCCAGGACCGCCAACCCTGGCCTTCCAGCCAAGCCACCCAGTGCCCGGTGTCCAGCAGGGCTTGCATGACCATCAGCCATAGGGCCAT
>RHBP01000317.1 GCA_010030955.1 Synechococcaceae bacterium WBB_10_009
GGATGCCTGCGATGTGTCGCAGTTCGATCTGCAGGTGCGCACCTTGGCGGGCCTGCCCCTGGTGACCCGCGGCGGGCTGAGCCTGTTGATCCTGGCGGCGGGGCTGCTGTGGCTGATCTGGGCCCTGCGCACCCCCGCCGGCGGGCTGGGGCCGATCAACGGCTGGCTGTTGCTGCTGCTCGGCATTGCCGTTGTGGCCACCGGCTGTTCACCGGTGCCGGTGGCCGCCTTCAAGGGGCTGCTGAAGCTGGTGAGCTACCTGGGGGTGTACGCCTTAATGCGGCAGCTGCTGGCGGAGGCCCCCCAGTGGTGGAACCGCATCGTGGCCGCCCTGCTGGCCGGCCAGCTGGTGAGCGCCGTGCTCGCCATCCGCCAGCTCTACGGCGACACCGCCGAACTGGCCCGCTGGGCTGACCCCAACTCCGTGGCCGACGGCACGATCCGTGTGTACGGCCCGCTGGAGAACCCCAACCTGCTGGCGGGCTACCTGATTCCGATCCTGCCGATCGCCGTGGTGGCGCTGCTGCGCTGGCGCAGCTGGCCGCAACGGTTGTTTGCAGGCTGCGCCCTGCTGCTAGGGGGGATCGCCCTGTTCCTGAGCTACAGCCGCGGCGGCTGGTTGGGAATGCTGGCGGCCCTGGGCGGCCTGGCCCTGCTGCTGGTGCTGCGCCAGACGCGCCAGTGGCCGCCCCTGTGGCGGCGGCTGTTCCCGGCGCTGTTGCTGGTGGCGGCCGTGGCGGTGCTGGTGGTGGCGGTGACCCAGGTGGAGCCGCTGCGCATCCGCGTGCTCAGCCTGGTGGCGGGCCGCGAAGACAGCTCCAACAACTTCCGCATCAACGTGTGGCTGGCGGCGATCGACATGATCCAGGCCCGGCCCTGGCTTGGGATCGGCCCCGGCAACACGGCTTTCAACCTGATCTATCCGCTCTACCAACAGCCAAAGTTCAACGCCCTCAGCGCCTATTCGGTGCCCCTGGAGCTGTTGGTGGAGGGGGGCGTTCCCTACCTGCTGGCGGCCGTTGGCCTGCTGATCGCCAGCCTGCGGGCCGGCCTGACCCAGCTGAAGGGCGAATCCCCCTGGGCGCTGCCCGCCCTGGCGGCCCTGGCGGCCATCGCTGGCCTGGGGGTGCAGGGCATCACCGACACGATCTTCTTTCGGCCCGAGGTGCAGCTCACCGGCTGGTTCTGCCTGGCCAGCCTGGCGGTGAGCCGTGCCCAGGCCGGGGACAATGGCTGAGGCTGCAGGGCGCCTGATCGCCGGCTTCGACGCCGGACAGACCCACACCAGCT
>RHBP01000318.1 GCA_010030955.1 Synechococcaceae bacterium WBB_10_009
CGCCAGAAGGGACGCCCATAGACCGCCAGGATCTTGGTCATGCCCCCCATCGGCGAGCGCTGCACCAGGGCCCGGTGGGCAGCCGGAAGCGGTGGATCAAAACTAATACCCAGCCGCAGCTGGGGAGGCACGGCCACGATCGCTGACCTGGCCTGGTGTTGCCGGCCGTCGGCCGTGGCCACGCTGACCCCTTCGGCGCTCTGGTTGATCGCCACAACCGCCTGCCCCAGCTGCACGCAGCCGGGATCGCCGGCCTCCAGGGCGTCGACCAGCAGGGGCGGCACCTGGCCAGCACCACCGCGCACCAACCAGGCCTCGGGGCTTTCGTTCTGGGGTGCCACCGTCTGGGTCCAGGCCAGGTGCAGGATCGACGTCTCCCAGGGTTCAAAACCGCCCGAGCCGCCCACCCGGCACAGCCAATCGAACGGCAGCCTGGCCAGGGGAACCGTGCTGTGTTCGCCAACCCACTGGGCCACCGTGAGCCGGTCCAGCCGCTGGGCCCCGGCAGTGCGCCAGGGCTGCATGGGGTCAATCTGGCCCACCAGATCGGCAAAGGCCCGTTGCAGCTGCCGGGTGGCTGCCAGCTCGGCGCCGGGCAGGCCGAGAGCCTCCGGCTCAAAGAACAGCAGGCTCTGCTCAAAGCGATCGGCCAGGGGGGCCACGACCCTGCGCCCCTGCCAGTGGAACACCCCCTGACCGTCGTAGTGGCTCGCAACGGTTTCCAGGGTCAGCTCATCGAGCAGGGCCGCAAAGCGGCGGTGGCTCACGCCGCCCCACTGCCCGCCCAGATCGACCACAGCCCCATGGGGCGTGGTGGTGCTGACCATGCGTCCGCCCACGCGGGTGCGCGCTTCGAGCACCCGCACCCGCAGGCCTGCGCGCTGCAGCCGCCGCGCGGCCACCAGGCCCGAGAGGCCTGCGCCCACCACGACGGCATCGACTGTGGTCACCATGGGCTCGTCGATGGCTTCGGATTCACTCACCTTGGCAAGCGCAGCCGCGAAAACAACCTTGTTTCTGGCGGTGCTGGGTGGCCGCACCAACAGCAGCACCATCGAGCTGCACGACGTGCGCTTTGTGGCGGGCCTCACCATCGACGACACGCTGGGCGAGCTGCGCCGGCAGTGGTTCGGACGGCGTGAAGGGCTGCACCTCGACAGCTACATGGCGGTGCGCGCCATCGACGGCTGGGCGGTGCACCTGGTGCGTGAACCGGTCGCAAAGCGGCCCGAGCGGCTGTGGTTCGTGAACCTGGGTGCCTACAACCCCGATTGCCTCGCTGAATTGCAT
>RHBP01000319.1 GCA_010030955.1 Synechococcaceae bacterium WBB_10_009
TGCTGGTAGCCAGGAAAGCCATCCATCATTGCGAGCCGTGCATCGAGGTCGTAGAGCACGGGAATATTGAGCCATCGCTTGATGGCCCCCTGGTTGCGGGCGAAGCCGCAGCGATAGACACCATCGTTGACGTTGTGCTGCAGATCGTCCCGCCATCGCTGGGTGGCCCCGTGCTGGCCCTGCGGCTCCAGATTCAGCGGTGCTGCAGTGGGGGGCTGGGGCCAGCGGTTCAGCCATTCGATCAGGCGGGCGCTTTCGTTCAGCACGATCCGGCCCTGGCTGCGGCTGTACAAGGCCGGCACGGTGGCCCGGGCCGCTGGGTCGGCACCGCTGCGCCGGTAGAGCTCGGTGAGGGTCCGGCAACCCGCAAACGGCTCGCTGAAACACCAGCGCCCCGCAGCCGGGTCGGGATCGGCCACCACCAGTGCGATCGCCGGGGCCAGCTGCCGCAGGGTCCACACCAGCCAGGCCCGATGGGCCCACGGGCAGCTGCGCCCCACGATCAGCACATGGGCATCGGCTGTGGTGGCATCAGTCGGAATCGGCGGCAGTTCGGCAAAGGCAGGGGCCGGGCGCTGGTAGTTGCCGTCGCCATCGGCGGGTCCCAGGCCATTCATCAGCTGCAGCCACTGCCAGGTCCACAGACAGCGGGCCGTGCGGACCAGGGTCGCCGGGGGAGCCATTGTTTGCCTCAGGTGCGTCAGGCTGTGCCCCAGTCATCCGCAGAGGCCGATGCCGGGGCCGCAGGCCGGTTCAATCCTGGTGGTGGGTGGGACCCATGGCAATGAGCCCAATGCCCCCTGGTTGCTGCAGCAGTGGCAGAGACAGCCCGATGGCCTGCAGCACCACGGCTTTGCGTTGCAGCTGGTGCTGGGCAATCCGGCGGCCCTGGCGGTCGGCCGCCGCTATATCGAACGCGATCTGAACCGCAGTTTTGCCGAAGCCCTGCTGGCCGATTCCCAGCAGCAGAGCCTGGAGGTGCAGCGTGCCCGTGCGCTGCTGCAGGCCCATGGGTCCCAGGGCGCCAGCCCTGCGCTGGTGGTCCTCGATCTGCACAGCACCACTGCGGCCATGGGCAACAGCCTCGTGGTCTATGGCCGTCGGCCCGCTGATCTGGCCCTGGCCGCCGGAATTCAGCAGCGTCTGGGCCTGCCGGTGTATCTGCACGAGGCCGACCAGGCCCAGCAGGGGTTTCTGGTCGAACGCTGGCCCTGTGGCCTGGTCATCGAGGTGGGGCCGGTGCCCCAGGGGCTGCTGCACGCCGGCATTGCCCGCCAGAGTCAGCTCGCC
>RHBP01000320.1 GCA_010030955.1 Synechococcaceae bacterium WBB_10_009
GCAGCTGAGCCAGGGCAGCTGAGCCAGGGCAGCTGAGCTAGGGCAGCTCAGCACGGCAGCTCAGCTCAGCAGGGCATCGAGCGGCTGCTGGGTTCGTCAGAGCGCCGCGACCAGGGCCCGGAAATGGTCTCCCCGGGCCTCAAAATCGCTGTACTGATCAAAGCTGGCGCAGGCCGGTGACAGGAGGACCGCCGGGCAGTTCAGTTGTCCGGCCAGTTCTGCGGCCACCGGCACGGCGGCGTCCAGGCCTTCGGCGAGGGTCACCACGCCGTCAAAGCCGGTTTGTTGGAGCAGCGAGGCAAACAGTTCCCTGGCTGCGCCATAGAGCACCACAGCCCTGGCCTGGCGAGCCAGGGCCATGGCCCAGGTGCTGCCGTCTCCCTGTTTGGCCTCTCCGCCGGCCAGCACCACCAGAGGCCCCTTCAAGGCATCGAGCGCCACCTCGGCGGCGGCGTAGTTGGTGGCCTTGCTGTCGTTGAAATAGGTGACGCCGCGATGCTGTCGCAGGCGTTCGAGCCGATGGGGCACCCCGGGGAAGCTGGCCAGGGCACGCTCCATCTCAGCTCCGCTGAGCCCCGCACCGAGGCCTGCCGCCACCGCCATCAGCATGTTCTGGCGGTTGTGCACCCCCGGCATGGCCAGGCAATCGGCCGCCATCAGGTCGATGGTCTTGCCATTGCGGTGTCGCTGGCGGAGGCGGCCTGATTCGATCCAGAGGCTCGCCTGGATGCCTGCCGGCAGATCCCGGCCATCGCCAGCTGTGACCCAGAAGGCGTCGTTCCAACGGGTCTGATGGGACCGCAGGTCGGGATCATCGCCATTGAGGATGCGCAGCGTGCTGCGCTCGAGCAGGCCCCGCTTGATCTGGCGGTAGGCCGAAAGCGTGCCGTGGCGTTCGAGGTGATCGGGAGTCAGGGTGGTCCAGATCCCGATCCTGGGGCTGATTTCAGCGGCCGATTCGATCTGGTAGCTGCTGATTTCCATCACCAGCCAATCGGGGGGCTGACTGCCGGTGTTGCAGCGCTGTAGCACCAGTTCGGCGGCCGAGTGGCCCACGTTGCCGCCCATCGGCGCATCGCGGCCGCTCTGGTTGAGCAGATGGCTCACCAGATGGGTCACGGTGGTCTTGCCATTGGTGCCGGTGATGCCGATCCAGGGAACGTCGCCACTGGCCCGCCAGGCGGGAACCAGTTCGCCGTGCACGGCGATCCCCTCGGATCGAAGCCACAGCAGCAGGGGGTGATCCCAGCGCATGCCGGGGCTCACCACCAC
>RHBP01000033.1 GCA_010030955.1 Synechococcaceae bacterium WBB_10_009
GCGCCGCAGCACCCGTTTCACCGCCTGCACCGGTCGGTTCACAGCCCCAGGTCGGCGGAGCCGGCGATCTGGGCGGTGGTGATGCCCTCGCAGCTGCGCTTGATCAGGCCGCTGAGCACGTTGCCGGGGCCGATTTCCACGGCGGTGGCGATGCCATCGGCGCTAAAGCGCTCCATGGTTTCACGCCAGCGCACGCCGGTGGTCATCTGGCTGCGCAGCCGCTCCTTGAGGGCTTCCCCATTGGTTTCGGGGGTGGGGTCGGTGTTGCTGAGCACCGGGATGGCGGCATCGGCGAAGGGCACCGCGGCGATGGCCGCGGCGAAGGCATCGGCGGCCTGTTGCATGAAGGGGGAGTGGAAGGCGCCGCTCACCGCCAGGGGAATGGCCCGCTTGCAGGTGAGGGCAGCGCTCACGGCCGTCACCGCCTCGGGGCTGCCGGAGAGCACCACCTGGGCGCTGCTGTTGTCGTTGGCGATCACCACCCCGTCGGTGGCGGCCACCAGCTCCTCCAGCTGGCCGCGGTCAAACCCCATCACGGCGGTCATGGCGCCGCCCCCGGCGGCGGCCATCAGCTCGCTGCGGGTCTTCATCAGCTGCAGACCGGTGTGGGCGTCGAACACCCCGGCGGCGTAGAGGGCCACCAGTTCCCCGAGGCTGTGGCCCGCCACCAGATTTGCGTTGCGGCCCTGGGCCTTGAGCCCATCCACCAGCAGCGATTCGACCACGAACAGCGCCGGCTGGGTGTTGCGGGTGTCGTTGAGATCGCTCAGCTCGCCCTCGGCTTCACCGGCGCAGATGGCCAGCAGGTCGCGCCCCAGCAGCTCTGAGGCGGCGGCGAAGCGCTCCTGGGCCCCGGGCAGGTCAAGCATGGGCTCCGCCATGCCGAGCTTCTGCGACCCCTGTCCGGGGAAGACCCAGGCGATACCCATGCCGGCGCGCTGCAACGTCCGGGGGAGATTAGGCCGCTGCTGCCTGGGGCCCGCTCCAGCGGAACAGGGCGCCACCCCAGCTGAGCCCGGCGCCGAAGCCGCTGCTGGCGATCAGATCGCCGGGGCGCACCCGGCCGTCCTTGACGGCCTCATCGAGCATCAGCGGAATGGTGGCGGCGGAGGTGTTGCCGTAGCTGGCCAGGTTGGAGAGCACCCGCTCCTGGGGAATGGCGAAGCGCTCGGCCACCGCATCGAGGATGCGCTGGTTGGCCTGGTGCAGCAGCAGCCAGTTGAGGTCGCCCGGGTCGGTGCCGGTGGTTTCCAGCAGGTCTTTGAGCACCGCCGGCACCTCGCGCACGGCGAACTTGTACACCTCCTGGCCGTTCATGCGCAGGGGCGCGAAGCCGCCGATCTGGGCATCCAGGCCACGGAGCACGCTGTGGTGCGTTTCGGTTTGGGCCAGGGTGAGGCAACCGTTGCGGCTGCCGTCGGAGCGCATGCGGAAGCCCAGCAGCCCGTCGTGCTCCGCGGGGCAGGCCTCCACCGCCACGGCGGCGGCCCCATCGCCGAACAGCACACAGGTGGTGCGGTCATCCCAGTCGACCCAGCGGCTGAGCTGATCGGCACCGATCACCAGGGCGCGCCGCATGGCACCACTGCGCAGGTATTGGCCGGCGGTGATCAGGGCAAACAGAAAGCCGCTGCAGGCGGCGGTGAGGTCGAACGCCACGGCGTTCTTGGCCCCCAGGGCCCCCTGCACCCGCGGCGCCGTGCCGAACAGGTCGTCGGGGCTGGAGGTGGCCATCAGGATCAGGTCGAGATCCTCGGGGGCCCAGCCGGCGTGGGTCAGGGCCGCCTCGGCCGCCCGGGTGGCCAGGGGGGTCAGGGGCTCATCGGGGCCGCAGATGCGGCGCTCGGCGATGCCGGTGCGGGTGCGGATCCATTCATCGCTGGTGTCCACCCGCTCGCTGAGGCGGGTGTTGCTGACGCGGGCGGCGGGGACGGCGCTGCCGCTGCCCACCAGAGCCATGCCGTAGGTGCTCATCGGGCCCAGCGCCACCGGGTCAGTTCAACCGACGGGCTCAGTCAACCACAGGCAACCGCCGACTCCGCCGTGTCGCCGGCCTCGGCGCTGAGCCGTTGCAGATCGTCCATCACCCCGTGGTTGGCGGCCGAATGGGCCAGCCGCAGGGCGCTCACCACCGAGAGGGCCTTGCTGCTGCCATGGCCGATCACGCACACGCCATTCACGCCCAGCAGCAGGGCGCCGCCGTGTTCGGCATGGTCGAGCCGCTTCTTGATGCGCCGCAGGTTGCTGATCAAGAAGGCGGAGCCCACCTTGCCGCGGCGGCCGCGGGGCAGTTCAGCCTTGAGCACGTCGAGCAGCACGCTGCCCACGCTCTCCAGAAACTTCAGCAGCACGTTGCCGGTGAAGCCGTCACACACCACCACGTCGAAGTCGCCGGAGAGCACGTCGCGGCCTTCGCAGTTGCCGGCGAACTGGAAGCGCTCTTCGGCCGCCATCAGCGGATAGGTCTTGAGGGCCAGTTCGTTGCCCTTGCACTCCTCTTCGCCGATGTTCAGCAGGCCGATGCGGGGCCGGGCCACCTGCAGCACGTCGCGGCTGTAGATGTTGCCCAGCAGGGCCCACTGGTGCAGGTAGGCGGGCTTGCTGTCCATGTTGGCGCCCACATCCAGCACCAGCACCTGTTGCTCGGGGTCCTTGGTGGGGAACAGGGCGCCGATGGCGGGGCGGTCGATGCCCTTGAGCCGGCCCAGGCGGAAGATCGCCGAGGCCATCACGGCGCCGGAATTGCCGGCGGAGTACACGGCGGTGGCGGATCCCTCCTTCACCAGGTCCATGGCCAGGTTGATGCTGGCGTCGCGCTTCTTGCGCACCACCGTGGCCTCCTCGTCCATCCCCACGGACACGCCACTGGGCACCAGCTCCAGCAGCCCCTCCCCCTGGGCGGCGGCCGCCAGGGCCTCCCCCAGGTCCATCTCGGCCACCGCCGTGGCCACGGCCGCGGCCTCCGCCACGAATTTCACCCGCAGCGGCAGCAGCCGCACCGCCTTGAGGCAGCCCTCCAGGATCGGCCCGGGGGCGTGGTCGCCCCCCATGCCATCCACCGCCACCCAGAGGCGATCGGCGTCGCTGATGGGGGTGCCTTCGCTGCCGCCCACCCCCCGTTGCAGCCGGCGCAGCGGGTCGAACACCAGCGGTTGCAGCACCGTGTTGGCGGCCGCACCGGCCACGTTGGCGGCGGCACCCGCCACGCTGCCGGCCGCACCGGCCACCGAGCCAGCGGTGCTGAGGGCGTTGCCGGCCATGGACCCGGCGGCGGAGCCGGCGCTGGTGGCCGTGTCCACCAGGCTGGTGACCGCCGCATTGCGGCGGTACCAAATCACCAGGCGGCGAATCGCCCGCGGACGGCTGCGGCGCTGGCTGGGGCCGGGGCCGGGAACGTCAGAGGGCTTCGGGGGCAACGGCTTCAACGATGCGCTGGAACAGATACCCGGTGCCCCGGGCCGTGAGGATCAGCTCGGGGTTGGCCGGATCGTCCTCCAGTTTGGAGCGCAACCGGGAGATATGAACATCCACCACCCGGGTGTCCACATGACGTTCCGGGGTGTAGCCCCACACCTCCTTGAGGATTTCACCGCGGCTGAACGGTTCGCCGCTGCGGCCCACCAGCAGCTCCAGCAGGCTGAACTCCATGCCGGTGAGGCGGATGCGCTCCTCGCCGCGGTACACCTGCCGTTTGTTGGTGTCGATGCGCAGGTCGCTCACCTGGATCACGCCGGAGTTGGGGATGCCGGCGCCGCCGCTCTCCTTTTCCACCCGGCGCAGCACGCAGCGGATGCGGGCCTCGAGCTCCTTGGGGCTGAACGGCTTCACCACGTAGTCGTCGGCGCCCAGTTCCAGGCCGGTGATGCGGTCGGCCACATCGCCGAGGGCCGTGAGCATCACGATCGGCACGTCCGATTCCTTGCGCAGCTCCTGGCAGACGCCGTAGCCATCGAGCTTGGGCATCATCACGTCGAGCACCACCAGGTCGGGCTCGGTGCGGCGAAAGGCCTCCAGGGCCTCTTCACCGTCGCTGGCGGTGATCACCTGGTAGCCGATCATCGACAGGCGTGTCTCCAGGATGCGGCGGATGCTGGCCTCGTCGTCAACGACGAGGATTGTTTCCTTGGCTGCGGAGCCCGGGGATGTGGAGGTGGCGGTGGAGGCCGTCATTGCGCCACTGTGGATCGACGGGTTAAGTAGATCGACCTACTGAAAGGTCGTCAGGCCCCCGCATTCGGCGGCAGCCACCTTTCTTCATACATCGTTTTGGCCCGGGCCACCAGCACCTACGTCTGCCAGAGCTGCGGCGCCCAGAGCCGCCAGTTCTTCGGCCGTTGCCCGAGCTGCGGCAGTTGGAATGCCCTGGTGGAGCAGGCGGCCCCCGCCGCCGACAACCGCCGCCGCCGTCCGGTGGCCGCCGCGGCCGCTGCGGGGATGCCCCCCCAGCCGCGGCGCTCCGAGCCGATCCAGGCGGTGGGGGAGCGGCCGCTGCAGCGGCTGCAGAGTGGCTACGGCGAGCTCGACCGCGTGCTTGGCGGTGGGTTGGTGCCCGGTTCGCTGGTGTTGCTGGGGGGCGACCCGGGCATCGGCAAGAGCACCCTGTTGCTGCAGAGCGCCCAGGCCATGGCCCAGCGCCATTCGGTGCTCTACGTCAGCGCCGAGGAGTCCGCCCAGCAGGTGAAGCTGCGCTGGCGCCGCCTGGCGGAGCAGCAGGGCACCAGTGCCACGGAGGGGCCCGGGCTGCAGCTGCTCTCGGAAACCGACCTGGAGCTGGTGCTGCAGGAGCTGGAGGCCCTGCGGCCGGCGGTGGCCGTGATCGACAGCATCCAGGCCCTGCACGACGGCGAGCTGGGCAGCGCCCCCGGCTCGGTGGCCCAGGTGCGCGAGTGCGCCGCCGCCCTGGCCCGGATTGCCAAACGGCAGGACACGGCCCTGCTGCTGGTGGGCCATGTCACCAAGGAGGGGATGTTGGCGGGGCCGAAGGTGCTGGAGCATCTGGTGGATGCGGTGCTCACCTTTGAGGGCGACCGCTTCGCCAGCCACCGGTTGCTGCGGGCGGTGAAGAACCGCTTCGGCGCCACCCACGAACTGGGGGTGTTCGAGATGCGCGGCCAGGGTCTGGCGGAGGTGCTCAACCCCAGTGAGTTGTTCCTGGGTAGCGATGAGCCCAGCGCCGGCACCGCCACGATCGTGGCCTGTGAGGGAACCCGACCCCTGGTGGTGGATCTGCAGGCCCTGGTGAGCACCACCAGCTACGCCAGCCCGCGGCGCACCGCCACGGGCATCGGCACCAACCGCCTGCACCAGATCCTGGCGGTGCTGGAGAAGCACCTGGGGCTGCCCCTGTCGCGGTTTGATTGCTACCTGGCGGTGGCCGGCGGCCTGGAGGTGGAGGAGCCCGCCGCGGATCTGGGGGTGGCCGCGGCCGTGGTGGCCAGCTACCGCGACCTCACCCTGCCCCCGGGCACTGTGTTGATCGGCGAACTGGGGTTGGGGGGTCAGCTGCGGCCCGTCAGCCAACTGGAGCAACGGCTGCAGGAGGCGGCACGGCTGGGGTTCCGCCGGGCGGTGGTGCCGCGGGGCAGCGGCCTGTCGCGCTTGGCCGCTGGCCTCGACCTGCAGCTGCTGGAGGCCGGCGGCGTGGCGGAGGCCCTGGTGCAGGCGCTCGGGGTCAACCCCGCCCAGGGGGACTAAGCGGAGATGGCGCCTTCCCAGGGGTTTGGGGCCGGTGGCGGCGGCGCCTCCCGCGGGGCGGCCCAGCGCCAGGAGCGTCAGCTGGAGCAGCGGGCCCAGCGCAGCCTGGAGGCGGGCGATTGGGAGGGGGCGGAGCGTGCCTACCGGCTGCTGGTGCAGCGCCAGAGCACCAACCCGGCGGTGTACACCAACCTGGCGGCCCTGCTCAGCCTGCAGCGGCGCCCCGACGACCTGGAGCCCCTGTTGCGGCAGGCCCTGGCCCTGAGCCCCGACGATCCGGTGGTGCACAACAACCTGGGGCAGGTGCTGGTGCAGCGCGGTGCGCTGCAGCCGGCGGAGGCCTGTTTTGCGGCGGCGGTGGCCCTCGACCCCGCCTACCCCCAGGCCCTCACCAACCTGGCCAACCTGCGCAGCCAGGGCGGTGCGCTGCAGGAGGCGATCGCCCTCTACGAGCGCGCCCTGGCGGCCGACCCCAGCCACGCGGAGGCCCACTGGAACCTCGCCCATCCGCTGCTGCTGCAGGGGGATTACCGCCGCGGGCTGCGGCAGTACGAGTACCGCACCGCCATCGCCGAGCCGATTCGACCCCACGCCGTTCCCCCCCTGCCGCTGTGGGATGGATCGCCGCTGCCTGCGCAGGACCCCTTGGTGCTGGTGAGTGAGCAGGGCCTGGGGGACAGCCTGCAGTTCATGCGCCTGGCGCCGTTGCTGCGCCAGCGCCAGGGGTGTTCGGTGCTGTTGAGCGTGCAGGAGAAGTTGGCGCCCCTGGCGGAGCGAGCCGGCCTGGCGGATCGGGTGGTGCCCCATGCCGAGCTGCCGGGGCTGCGGCGGGGGCGCTGGTTGCCGTTGCCGCTGCCCGGGCGGTTGGGGATCGAACCCACCCAGCCGTTGCCCGCGTTGCCGCCCCTGCAGCCTTCGGCGGAGGCGCGGCAGCGCTGGGCTGCGGTGTTGGCGGCGGCGGATGATCCGGGGCCCATCCGGGTGGGTCTGCATTGGCAGGGGGATCCCGCCCACGAAACCACCAGCCTGCGGGGCCGTTCGCTGCCGCTGGAGCTGCTGGCCCCCCTGGCGGCGATTCCGCAGCTGACGTTGGTGTCGCTGCAGCGGGGGCCTGGCATGGAGCAGGTGGCGTCGTGCGGCTTCCGCGACCGCTTCAGCCGCGCCCAGGCGGCCATGGACGACGCCTGGGCCTTCGATGACATGGCGGCGATGGCTGAGCAGTGCCACCTGGTGATCAGTGCCGATTCGGCGATGGTGCACCTGGCGGCTGGTCTGGGTCGCCCCACCTGGGTGCTGCTCAAGGCCATCCCCGAGTGGCGCTGGGGGCTTGAGGGCAGCGGCAGCTTCTGGTATCCGAGCGTGCGGCTGTGGCGTCAGGCCCGCGCTGGCGACTGGGCTGGACTGATCCAGGCCGTGGCCGCCAATCTGGAGGCCCAGATCCGCAGCGGAGCGATCCCCCCATGCTGATTTCGATCCCGGTGTCGCTGGGGGAGCTGGTCGACAAGATCACGATCCTGCAGATCAAGGCAAGGCACCTGCAGGGCGATGCCTTGGGCCATGTGCAGCGGGAGTTGCAGCTGCTTGAGGCGGCCCTTGCCGCCACCGGTGTGGCGCTGGATCCGGCCCTGGAAGCCCAGCTGCTGGAGGTCAATGGTCAGCTGTGGGAGATCGAAGACGCCATCCGCGAGCAGGAGCGCCAACGCCGCTTCGAGCAGGCCTTCATCGAGCTGGCCCGCTCCGTGTACCGCACCAACGACCGCCGCGCCGACCTCAAGCGGCAGATCAACCAGCGCTACGGCTCCACCCTGATCGAGCAGAAGTCGTACAGCGCCTACTGAGATGCAGATCACCCAGATCTTTCTGGCCGATCCGCAGGCTGAGAAGGGCCATTACCTCGAGGCCTGCGTGGAGAGCGTGCGGCGGGAATTTGCGGGCGTCCCCCACGTGCTTTACGACCAACCGATGGTGGAGGCCTTCCTGGCGGAGCACTACGGGCCGCGGGTGCTGGATGCCTACCGGCGACTGATTCCTTACGCCTATCGCGCCGACCTGGCCCGCTACTGCATCGTTCAGAAGCTGGGGGGCTGGTACTTCGATGTGGGGGTGCGTTGTGCCACAGGGATCGATTTGCCGGCCAACGTTGAGCTCTTCGCCTTCCGCGACATCAATCGCTACACCGGCACAGCCTGGGCCTGCGACAACGGTGTGTTTTTCGCCAGAGCTGGCCACCCGGCGTTGCAGCGCGCCATCGATCAGGTGGTGGAGCATTGCCGAAACCAGTACTACGGGATTTCGCCCCTCTGCCCCACTGGCCCCAACCTCTGGGGCAGAGCCATCGCCATCGAAGGGGCCAATCAGGCCATCGCCTTCGGTGACAGTGTTGAGCTCACGGCCCAGTATCCGCAGACCAACAAAGCCCTGGTGCTGCCGGATGGCCGGATCCTGGCCTACAAGAAGCCTTCAGCCCCAGGAGACTTGATGAGCCTCGGGGCGCGGGGCACGAACAACTACCTGACGCTTTGGCAGGAAAGGCGGGTCTATGGCCCCCATCAGACCGTCAAGGCGAAGGGATTTTCCTGAGCGTCCCGACTGCTCAGAAATAAACGTCGACGCTGCCGCGGCCGCTGGTCTTGAGCCAGTTCTGGGCTTCGATGTAGTTGTTGGGGGCCAGGCGGATGGCCTTGGTCCAGAAGTCGGCGGCCAGGTCGAAGCGGCGGTCGGCCTCGTCGGTTTCGCCCTGCTCCTCAGCGATGGAGCCCAGGTGGTGGTGGATCACCGCCATGTTGTTGAGGGCCTGGGGCATCTTGCTGTTGAGATCCAGCGCCTGGCCGTAGTGCTCGAGGGCCTTCTCGTGCTCGCCGTTGCTGGCGAACACCAGGGCCATGTTGTAGAGGATGAAGGCCCTGTCGTTGGGGTCCTCCTCCAGCTTCAACGCCTCGGCGTAGTTGTCGAGGGCTTCGGCGTATTCGCCGTCCGCCTGGGCGCTCATGCCATCGCGGTAGTAGGCAAACGCCTCCTTGGCCCGCTGGTTGGTGGGCAGCACCTTGAGGATCAGGTCCGCCATCACCGTGAAGCTCTTGTCGATGAAGTTGTCGTTGCGCTGGGAGCGGGGCACGGCGAACGGAGATGGCGTGGCCCCATCCTCACCCGGGGCGCCGATGGCTGGTTTCTCTGTTGGGGCTCCCTAGCCTGAGGTCCCCTTCGCCCCTGCCCGTGGCCACCGGCGTTGATCCGACCACCCGCGGCCAGCCCCCGTTGCTGCTGGAGGTGGAGGGGATGAAATGCGGCGGCTGCGTGCGGGCGGTGGAGCAGCGCCTGCTGGCCCAGCCCGGCGTGCAGCAGGCCAGCGTCAACCTGCTCACCCGCACCGCCTGGGTGGCCCTGGATTCGCCCCTGGAGCCCCCGGCCGACACTGACCCTGCGGCGCCCCTGGACCCGGCGGCGCCCCTGATTGAGGCCCTGGCCGCCATGGGCTATGGGGCCCAGCGGCGCCCCCTGGATGGCGAGGGCCCCTTGCGGCCCGGGGAGCGGCAGCAGCAACGCACCTGGTGGCAGCGCTGGCGCCAGCTGCTGGTGGCGCTGCTGTTGTTGCTGGTGTCCGCCGGTGGGCACCTGGCGGAGGCCCGGCAATTGCCACTGCCCTGGCTGGCGGACATGCACCTGCACGCCGTGGTGGCCACCCTGGCCCTGCTGCTGCCGGGCCGCCCGATCCTGGTGGCCGGATGGCGCTCGGCCCTGGCCGGTGCCCCCGGCATGGACACCCTGGTGGGGCTGGGCATGGGCAGCGCCTACCTCGCCAGCCTGGCGGCCCTGATCTGGCCCGCGGTGGGCTGGCAGTGCTTCTTCAACGAGCCGGTGATGCTGCTGGGTTTCGTGCTGCTGGGGCGGTTCATCGAAGAGCGGGCCCGCCTGCGCACCGGCGACGCCCTGCGGGAGCTGTGGGCCCTGCAGCCCGATGAGGCGCTGCTGCTGGTGGGGGATGGGCCCCAGGCCGCGGTGCAGCCGGTGCGGGTGGGGGCCCTGCGCCCCGGCGATCGGGTGCGCCTGCTGCCGGGGGATCGCGTGCCCGTCGATGGCCGTGTGCTCGAGGGCAGCTCCGCCCTGGATGTCTCCAGCCTCACCGGTGAACCCCTGCCCCTGGAGGCCAAGCCCGGCACGGAGCTGGCCGCCGGCAGCCTCAACCTGCAGGCTCCGCTGGTGCTGGAGGTGCTGCGTCCGGGCCGTGAGAGCGCCGTGGCCCGGATCATCCAGCTGGTGGAGCAGGCCCAGGCCCGCAAGGCGCCGATTCAGCGCCTGGCGGACCAGCTGGCGGGGCGCTTCACCGGGGTGGTGCTGCTCTTGGCGGCGCTCACCTTTTTGTTTTGGTGGCAATGGGGCGCCCAGCTCTGGCCCCAGGTGCTCAGCCATGCCCCCTCGGCCCAGGCCCATGGCGCCCACACCAGCCTTGGCATTGGCGCTGAGACGCCCCTGGAGCTGGCGATTCAGCTGAGCATCGCCGTGTTGGTGGTGGCGTGCCCCTGCGCCCTGGGCCTGGCCACCCCCACCGCCATCAGTGTGGGCAGCGGCCAGGCGGCCCGGGCTGGGGTGCTGTTCCGCGGCGGCGATGCGATTGAGGCCGCCGCCGCCCTGGGCACGGTGCTGTTTGACAAAACCGGCACCCTCACCGTGGGCCGGCCCTGGCTGTCGGCCCTGCGGCTGGTGGATCCCGCCGCCAGCGAGGCGCAGCTGCTGCAGTGGGCCGCCAGCCTCGAGGCCCAGACCCGCCATCCCCTGGCCCATGCCCTGCTGCAGCGCTGCCAGGAGTTGGGCCTGCCCCTGCTGGCGGTGGAGGGCTGCACCACCCACCCGGGCCAGGGCGTGAAGGGCACGGTGCCCGATGGGGACACCGTGTTGGTGGGCCGGCCGGAGTGGCTGGAATCCCAGGGGGTTCCGCTGCCCGAGCCCGAACGCGCCTGGCTGGCGGAGCAGGCCCAGCAGGCCGCCACGGCGGTGGCGGTGGCTCGCGGCGGACGCCTGCTGGGGTTGCTGGCCCTGGAGGACGCCCTGCGCTCCGATGCGGCCGAGGCCCTGGCCCAGCTGGGGGCCATGGGGCTGGGGCTGGGGGTGCTGAGCGGCGATCGCCAGCTGGCGGTGGAGCGCCTGGGCGCCGCCCTGGGGCTGGCGCCGCAGCAGCTGGCCTGGGGCCTGCTGCCGCAGCAGAAGTTGGCGCGGATCGAGGCCGCCAGGGGGGGCGCAAAGCAGGCCCGCTCCGTGGCGATGGTGGGCGATGGCATCAACGATGCCCCGGCCCTGGCGGCGGCTGACCTGGGGATCGCCGTGGGCACCGGCACCCAGGTGGCGCTGGACACGGCCGATCTGGTGGTGCTCGGCGATCGGCTCACCGCCATCCCCTGGGGCCTGCGCCTGGCGCGCCGCACCATGGCCAAGGTGCGCCAGAACCTCGCCTGGGCCTTCGGCTACAACCTGGTGGTGATTCCGATCGCGGCCGGGGTTCTGCTGCCAGGCTTTGGCGTGCTGCTCTCCCCTCCCCTGGCGGCGATGTTGATGGCCCTCAGTTCGATCACCGTGGTGGTGAATGCCCTGCTGCTGGGCCGTGATGCCTAAGCGCGGACGCTTCCTCGTTCTTGAGGGCATCGATGGCTGCGGCAAGACCACCCAGATCGAGCGGCTGCGCCGGTGGTTGCCCCACAGCGGCCTGATGCCGCCGGGGGCTGAGCTGCTGGTGACCCGCGAGCCCGGCGGCACCCCCCTGGGGCAGGCCCTGCGCCAGCAGTTGCTGCATCCCCCCGGCGATGGGGCCCCCTGCAGCACCGCTGAGTTGTTGCTCTACGCGGCCGATCGCGCCCAGCACGTGCAGGAGCGCATCCGCCCGGCCCTCGAGGCCGGCCACTGGGTGCTGTGCGACCGCTTCAGCGGCTCCACCGCCGCCTACCAGGGCTATGGCCGCGGCCTGTCGCTGGAGCTGATCGAACAACTCACCCTGGTGGCCACCGGGGGGTTGCAGCCGGACCTCACCGTGCTGCTGGAGATCCCGCTGGAGGAGTCGCTGCGGCGGCGGGGGCACCGCGACGCCGACCGCATCGAATCGGCCGGTGAAGCCTTCCTGGCGCGGGTGTGCGCAGGGTTTGCGGCCCTTGCGGCCGAAGGGGGATGGCGGCGGCTGGATGCCCACCGCAGCCCCGAGCAGGTGGGCGCCGATCTGCAGGCCGCCATCGCCGCCCTGGTGCCCGGATCCTCCGGTCAGCCGTGATGGTGGCGGCCCCGGCCACGGCGTTGTTCGCCGACCTGGTGGGCCAGGGCCAGGCGGTGGCGCTGCTGGCCGCGGCCCTCGATCAGGGTCGCCTGGCCCCGGCCTACCTGTTCAGCGGGCCGGATGGGGTGGGCCGCCGTTTGGGGGCGCTGCGCTTTCTGGAGGGGGTGATCGGCGGCGGCGCCGGCGATGCCTCGCTGCGCCGCCGCCTGCAGGCCGGCAACCATCCCGATTTGCTCTGGGTGGAGCCCACCTACAGCGACAAGGGCCAGCTGGTGCCCGTGTCCCAGGCGGCGGCTGCGGGCATCAGCCGCAAGGCGCCCCCCCAGCTGCGGCTGGAGCAGGTGCGAGGGGTGTCGCAGTTTCTGGCGCGCCGGCCCGTGGAGGCCCCCCGCTGCCTGGTGGTGATCGAGGCGGTGGAGGCGATGGCGGAGGGGGCGGCCAACGCCCTGCTCAAAACCCTGGAGGAGCCTGGGGATGGGCTGCTGATCCTGCTCAGCGCCGCCCCGGATCGGCTGCTGAGCACCATCCGCTCCCGCTGCCAAACCATCCCCTTTGCCCGTCTCACGCCCACCGACCTGGCCTTGGTGCTCAGCCGCGTGCCCGCCGAGGCCAGCGATGGCGACGACACCGACTCCGCTGCCCCAGCGGCCCCAGAGGATCCCCCCGAGCTGCTGGAGCTGGCGGCCGGCTCCCCCGGTGCCCTGCTCAGCCACCGCCGCCAGTGGCGGGCCCTGCCCCCGGAGTTGCCGCAGCGTTGCGCCGCCCTGCTCACCCCCACCCAGGGGACCGTGCAGCCCCAGGAGGCCCTGGCCCTGGCCCGCGACCTCAGCGAAGCGCTGGAGGTGGAGGAGCAGCTGTGGCTGCTCGATTGGTGGCAGCTGCGGCTGTGGCGGCAACAGGCCGATGGGGCCCAGCAGCGCCGGCTCGAGGCCCTGCGGCGCCAGTTGCGGGCCTACGTGCAGCCACGGCTGGCCTGGGAGGTGGCGCTGTTGGAGCTGTCCGGCGCCGTTTAGGCGGCGGCGGTGCGGCGGCTGTCGCGGGCTTCCTGCACCAGCATCGCCAGCTCTTCGTGCTGGGCGCCGCTGGGCAGCTCCAGGCAGTAGCCGGCGCCGTAGACGGTTTTGATGAAGCGGGGCTTGCGCGGATCGGGCTCGAGCTTGGTGCGCAGGTGGCGGATGTGCACCCGGATCGTTTCGATGTCGTCGTCCGGTTCGTAGCCCCACACCTCCTTGAGGAT
>RHBP01000321.1 GCA_010030955.1 Synechococcaceae bacterium WBB_10_009
CAAACGCCCGCCCCTGGCCAGCCTGGAACTGCTATGGACGCCGCACCGGGGGCCCCATCTGCTGGTCAGCGGCTTTGTGCACCCCCCCACCGAAGCGCGGGCCTGGCAGGCCTTGAAGCTGGCCGGCGAAACCAACGTGCTGACCATCAAGGGCCTGGAGGGCAGCACCGATCTGCCCATCAGCCGGGCCTGCGTCACCGGCCGGCCGGATGGCGACAGCGATGGCCGCCAGATCCTGCACCCCCGCGACCACGGCTGCTACGGCGAGGATCCCCGCTGGGAGAGCCTGGAGCTCTGGGCGGGCCAGGCCTTCGCCGCCCTTGGGGGGCAAGGGCCCCTCGCCACCTCCCTGATCTGGAACGCCGGCACCTACCTCTGGCAGGGGGGCCACAGCGCCAGCCAGGAGGCTGGCCTGGCCCAGTGCCGTGAGCTGCTCCACGACGGCGCCGCCCTGCGGCTGCTGGACGCGATCCGGCAGCAAACGCCCTGAATCGATCCCGGCCATGGCCGCCACCCGGCACCCCGCGCACCACTGCTTCGGCTTTGAAAGCGATTTCGTCGGCAGCTGGCGCTGCATCCCCCTGTGTGTGCGGCGCAAGCTCGACTTGATCGGCCTCAAGCTCAAACTCAGCCATTGGCTGGAGCTCAGCCAGGCCCAGCGCCAACAGCTGGTGGATTGGAACGACCAACCCGAGGCCCTTACGCAACTCCACGCCCACCTGCTGGCGCTGACCGCGGTGGTGCCGTGGCTCTTCCCGCTTCCCCCCGCAGCGGGTGAGCCCTGGCAAACCCTGGAGACGGTGCCACAGGCGGTGGCCCATGCCGCCCGGGCGCGCCAATTGCCCCTCAGTCTGGAGCAATGGCAAGGGCTGGGGGAACTGGGGCGCTTCGCCCTGTGCAAGCTGGCCCGCCCCGGCCACGACCATCACAACCTCGGCGCCGCCTTTGAGGAGCTGCTGGCACCAAGGCCTGATTGTTAGGTACGAACCGGCACCAAACGGCCGTTGAACCGAAAAACCGTATCAACCGCCACGGGAGGGGGTGCCCGCGCCGTGGTCTCTTGGCTCCCGTTGGTCAGCTTGTGCGCCAACCCCTGCATTTGCTCTGACGGCGGCCCGTTGTTGTGAGGCCGGTCGGGCCCCCCTGATCGCACGGTCCCTGCGTGGGCCGATAACCCATGACATCCATCACCCGACGCAAAGCGCTGCTGTCCGGCCTGGCCGCCACCACCGGTGCCGTCATCCAATTCGGCGGCGTAGC
>RHBP01000322.1 GCA_010030955.1 Synechococcaceae bacterium WBB_10_009
CGATACATCTCCTTGGCGCCGATGATGCCGATCTCTTCGATCGGGGTGACATCACCCGCAACCAATCCGTAGGTCACAAGGCGCAGGTAGTAGTCCATGTCCCGCAGGCAGGACGCGGTCATCTCCTCGCCGTAGGCGTTGCCGCCGGGGGAGATCACGTCGGGGCGCTTCTGGAACAGGGCGCCGCCGGCGGTCTTGACGATGCGCTCACGGCTCTCGCTCAGAACCTGGGCCACGCGCAGACGGCGCTGACCGCCGCTGACGAAAGCCTTGATCTGGTCGAGTTCGCCAGGGCTGAGATAGCGGGCTTCGGCGTCCGCGTTGATGATCGAGTTGGAGACGATGCTCATGCAGTTCTGCCTCGAAACAAGCGGTCGCCTGAACGGAGACCGATATCCGGTGGGTAAGGGGTGGTTCCAGCCGGCTTGCGGCGGCTGAAGGTGCGGCAGCAGTGCTGACCGCCGAGTCATTCTGTGCCAACGCCCCACGGCGCCCGGAAGCCCGGTAACAGTTCTTCACGGCGCTTCGTGGCGATACGCGTGGCCGAGAATCCTTGTGCCACGGCCATTCTCAGGCATTGCCGCTAAGACGCATGCGCGCAAGTTGTTGATAAAAAATCCGCCTTTTTTTGCGGTGAATTTGTATCACAATCCAATCGCTCCAGCGGCCCATGAAAAAACCCCGCCGCTGGCGGGGTGTCGCGCTTGGTTGCGGCTGAGGATCCGCTGGGCTCAGCGGGGGTTGAGCGCGGCGTTGCCGCCGTAGGAGGCCGCGGTGCGGTTGACACTGCTCAGCGGCAGGCCATCGCTGGTGGCCATGCCCTTGAGGTGGGGCACGGTGTCGCGGCCGAAGCTGCGGGCGTACTCCGGGCTGTTGAGCACGGCATCCACGGCCGAGCGCAGGCCGTCGTTGCAGCGGGTGCTCAGGAAGCGGCTGGTTTCAGCCGGTTCCGCGGCCCGGCCCAGCAGGGCCAGATAGGCCGCCGCCGCCGCTTTGAACGGCACCATGCGGTTGAGCCGGCTCAGGAAGAGGTCGCTGCCGGCGACACGGCCCACAAACTCCGCCACGCAGAGCTGGCCCTTGCGGAACTGGGATTCGGCGTCCCCCAGCTGCTCGGCCGCCAGGGGTTGCCGGCCCAGCAGCTGGCGGTAGACCGCCTCAATCGCCTCGGTGACCTCTGCGGTGCCGGGGTTGCGCGACAGGCAGACCACGGGGCCGAGGCTGCGGCGCTTGGCGAACCCCTGGAGCTGGCCCGGCT
>RHBP01000323.1 GCA_010030955.1 Synechococcaceae bacterium WBB_10_009
GAGCTGGCGGAGCGCAACGCCAGCGGCATCTCCACCCTCAAACTCCAATACCACCGCACCTTTGGCTACTTCCTGGCGGTGAGCAAGGCCAAAGCCAAAGCCGTGCCGGAGCACTGGATCCGGCGCCAGACCCTCGCCAATGAGGAGCGCTTTGTCACCCCGGAACTGAAGGGGCGTGAGGGGCGCATCCTGCAACTCAAGGCCCGTGCCGCCCAGCGGGAATACGAGCTGTTTTGCGGGCTGCGGGAACGGGTGGGGACGCTGGCGGGGCCGATCCGGGCCGCCGCGCGGTTGGTGGCCGAGCTCGATGCCCTGGCCTCCCTGGCGGATCTGGCGGCCACCGGTGGCTACTGCAAGCCTGAGATCACCGACCCCGACGGGCCCGAGGCCCGCCTGCTGGAGATCGAGGCGGGTCGCCATCCGGTGGTGGAACAGCTCCTGGTGGAGGAGCCCTTCACCCCCAACGGCATCGGCCTGGGGGGCGAACCCCACCCCGACCTGCTCGTGCTCACGGGGCCCAACGCCAGCGGCAAAAGCTGCTACCTGCGCCAGACCGGCCTGCTGCAGCTGATGGCGCAGATCGGCAGCTGGATTCCGGCGCAATCCGCCCGGCTGGGGATCGCCGATCGGATCTTCACCCGCGTCGGCGCCGGCGACGACCTCAGCACCGGCCAGTCCACCTTCATGGTGGAAATGGCGGAGACCGCCAACATCCTTCACCACGCCAGCGCGCGCTCGCTGGTGTTGCTCGACGAAATCGGCCGTGGCACCGCCACCTTCGATGGCCTCTCCATCGCCTGGGCGGTGGCGGAATACCTGGCCGACCAGATCGGCGCCCGCAGCGTGTTCGCCACCCACTACCACGAGCTCAATGCGCTGGCGGAGCAACGGGCCAACGTGGCCAACGCCCAGGTGCTGGTGGAGGACACGGGCAGCGAACTGCGCTTCCTGCACCGGGTGGTGAACGGCGGCGCCAACCGCAGCTACGGCATCGAAGCGGCACGGCTGGCGGGGGTGCCGGCGGCTGTGGTGCTGCGGGCGCGCCAGGTGCTGGGGCGCATCGAAGCCAACAGTGTGGTGGCTGTGACGGATCAGCCCGCCGCCGCCTGATCCAGCCAGGCCCGGCGCAGCAAGGCATTGGCGGCCGCAGCCACCAGTCCGGCGCCACCGCGGCTGCCCTCCAGGCGGATCTGGGACAGGCCACTGGCCTTCAGGTGGCGTTTGCTTTCCGCCACCCCCACAAAGCCCACAG
>RHBP01000324.1 GCA_010030955.1 Synechococcaceae bacterium WBB_10_009
GCCCGCTCGCCGCTGCAGCATGCCGATCGCATCAGCTGCCCGGTGATCTTTTTTCAGGGGCTCGACGACCGGGTGGTGCCGCCCGAGCAGACCGAGCGGATGGCCGCCGCCCTGGCGGCCAACGGCCTTGCCGTCGAGGTGCACCGCTTCGAGAGCGAGGGCCACGGCTTTCGCAGCAGCGAGAACCAGATCACGGTGCTCGAAGCCACCGAAGCCTTCTTTCGCCGGCATCTGCAGCTGCCATGACCCTCGCGCTCGCCCTGGTTCTTCTGGTGGTCCTGCTGGCGGTGGGCACCCTGCTGGGCCGCGCCCTTGGGGTGCACCAGTGGGGCATCCCGGAGGCCCTGCTGGCCGGCAGTCTGGGCCTGCTGATCGCCCCCGGCGGCGGCCTGATCGCGCTCATTCCCGCCAGGGTGATCGCCATCTGGGACCAGCTGCCGCTGATCCTGCTGACGCTGGTGTTCGGCACCCTGCTGCTGGGCAAACCGCTGCCCAAGATCAACGGTCTGCTGCGGCCCCTGGGGGCCCAGATGCTGCTGGCCCTCACCCTGGCCTTCGGTCAGTTTGTGGTAGCGGGGCTGGCGGTGCTGCTGGTGCTGGGACCGCTGCTGCACGTGAGCCCGGTGATGGCCTGCCTGATCGAAGTGGCCTACGAGGGCGGCCACGGCTCTGCGGCAGCCATGGGTCCCACCTATGAACGGCTCGGCGTCGAAGGCGGCCAGGCCCTGGGGCTGGCCATGGCCACCGTGGGGCTGCTCACCTCAACGCTGGTGGGCGGTCTGGTGGTGGTGATCGGCCGCGCCCGGGGCTGGCTGATGCCCGCCGCAGCGGCTGGCGAACTGGCCAACCCTGAGCAGACAGGCTCAAACGCAACCAGTCCAGACCCCTTGTCCCCCGAGCCAACACCGACGTGGGCAGCCCGGCTGAGCAGCTGGCTGATCAACCTGGCCCTGGTCGGCATCGCCGTGGCCATCGGTTGCGGCCTCATGGCGTTGCTGCAGCTGGCCGCAGGCCGCATCGGTGGTGGCTTTGCCGTGGTGATCGAGGCGCTGCCGGTGTTTCCGCTGGCGCTGATCGGCTCGTTGCTGGTGCGTCTGGTGCTGGAGCGCTGCGGCGCCAGTGGACTCACCTCGCAGCCGGTGCAGAGCCGCATCGGCACCCTGTCGGCCGACCTGCTGATCGTGGCCGCCACGGCCTGCCTCGATCTGAGCCTGTTGGCCCGCGACTGGCTGCCGCTCACGGTGCTGGCG
>RHBP01000325.1 GCA_010030955.1 Synechococcaceae bacterium WBB_10_009
ACTCCCCCTCCTCGCTCCAGCCCTGCAGGGCCCGCGGTTGGATCAGCCCTTGACCGGACACCGGGTCGCCCACCAGCAGCTGACCGCTGGCATCCACGCTCCAGAGCACCACCGGGCCATCGCGGCCAAGGGCCAGGGCCGGCATCGGCAGCCGCACGATCTGGGCTTCGTTCACGCTCATCGGTGAAGCCCGCAGCCCCAGCAGGTCGCTGATGGCCGCCAGCTGCAGCAGGCCGATCCCCTTGCCCTCGGAATCCCGGGCCAATTGGTCCTCGAGGATGCGCTTGAGCACATCGCGGCGGAACGGCAGATCAAACTGCCGCGCCAGCATGCGCAGGCAGGCCATCGGCGTTTCCACGGGGCCGGCACCGCTCAGGTGGGGGAAGCTGCCGTCGTCCCCCAGGCGGCCATACCAATCCTCCAGCGCCTGGTGTTGCTGCTCCACCGCCACGATCGCCGTGGAGCTCTCCTGCCAATCGGGCTCCAGCAGCTCCGCTTCGGTGGGCTGGGGATCCTGGGCACCGGCATCGGCGGCCACCACCAGTGCCGCGGGCATCTGGGCGGGCGGCGTGGCCGCCCCCTTGGAGAGCAACCGCGCCGGCAACTTGCCCCGCACCCGCAGGCGCAGGGGCCCCAACAGCTCCTCCCCGGGCACAAAGCCATCCACGTTGCTGCTGCTCAGCAGCCACGGCCCCCACTCCGGCCCAAAGCTGTGCTCCCCGGGCGGAATCACCAACACCTGCTGCTGGGCCGCCGCCTCGCTGAGCTGATGGCTGGCCCAATCCCGCAGCACCGTGCGGCTGGGGGTGCGCGGCGAAGGGCTGGCGGCCGCCACCGCAAACAACTCCTCCAGGTTGGGCTGGGCCAATGCCCGCTGCAGGCCCTCCTCGGCGCTGAGCACCTCCAGAAACACGGCCTGCGGCATCAGCCACAGCTGGCTGGGCAGGGCCGCCGCCACCGCCTGGCCGGTGACGCCCCGCATCAGGCTGATGTGGCCCACCATCTCGCCAGCACCGATGCGCTGCAGGGTGAACGGCTCCTCCCGTTCATCCAGGCTCAGCAGCCGCAGCTGCCCCTTGGCCACCAGCGCCACCCCCGGAGGCAGGGCGGTGTAATCAAACAGTTTCTGGCCGGGGCGCAGCTGCAGGGCCTGCAGCGATTCGGCCAGGGGGGCCAGACGCTCCTCCGGCAGCTGTGAAAACGGCTCCCAAGCCCGCATCACCCGCAGTGCCAGCGTCAGTTGCAC
>RHBP01000326.1 GCA_010030955.1 Synechococcaceae bacterium WBB_10_009
AGCGCGAGCATCAATTGCCGCAAGTGTCCTGCGCGGTTGCGCGGCGGAAGGTAGTCGCGCACCTGTTCATCGAAGGTGAGAAGCCCGACCGCGTCGCCCTGGCGATGCAGGAAGTACGCGAGGGTGGCCGCCAGCGTCGCCGCCACCTGGGGCAGCGACAGCGACCACAGGGTCAGCACCTGGGGGCCGGTGTAGCGGTAGAGCTTGCCGGACCACCAGGAGGCCAGGCCCTTGGTGGCGATCAAGGTGGCGATCAACGCCACCGCAAAGGCCGAACCCACCATGGTGGCGGCAAACACCGGCACATCAAGCAGCAACCCCAGGTCGATGAAGAAGACCGGGATGAACAATGTCGCCCCGACAAACACCACCTGCTCCTTGACGCGGCCATCGGGAAGCACCGCGTTCACGGCCAGGCCAGCCAGAAAGGCGCCGACGATCTTTTCGACCCCGGCCACGCCAGCCCCCAGGGCCGCCACAAACAGGGCCAGCAGCACCGCCACGAACAGCTGGCTCTCGCTGTTGACGCTGCGCTGCACCAGCATCCGCCCGAAGCGGGTGATGAGCAGCACCACAAGGACGCCATAGACCGCCACCTTGAGCAGCAGGGCCGCCACGCTGAGCGCCGTGAGATCGCCGCGGCCCACACCCATGCACAGGGCCAGCACCAGCAGGGCCGCAATGTCGGTGAAGATCGTGCCGCCGATGGCCACCGTCACCGACTCGTCGCGCATGGCGCCGTAGCTGCGCACGATCGGGTAGCCCAGGGGCGTGTGGGAGGCCAGGATTGAGCCGATCAGCACGGCACTCAGGGCGCTGTAGCCAAAACCGAGGCCCAGGGCCATGCCACCGGCCATGGGCAGCGCGAAGGTGAGCACACCAAAGCGCAGGGACCGCTGGCGGATGCGCTGGAACTGGGCCAGATCGATCTCCAGGCCGGCGATGAACAGCAGATAGATCACCCCCACATCGGCCAGCAGCCGCACCGTGGAGCTCTCTTCCGAGAGCCAGCCCAGGGCGTGGGGCCCCAGCAACACCCCCGCCAGCAGCAGCCCCACCAGATCGGGCAGTCCCAGGCGGCGGATCAACGGTGGGACCAGCACGCTGATCGCCAGCAGCAGTGCAAAGGTGGCCAGCGGGCTCGAGGCCAGGAAAGCTGCCATGGCGTCTAGGCCGACCGGGGCCCTTTCCAGCCCGCCAGATGGGCCGCCGCGCTGGAGCGGGCCAGGG
>RHBP01000327.1 GCA_010030955.1 Synechococcaceae bacterium WBB_10_009
CAGGGGCTGGGGCCGCGGCTTTCTTCACGGACAGGATCGCCTTCGGCGCCGGAGCCTGTGCCGGTGCCGCGGAGGCGGCGCCGTTGCTGCCCCCTTTGATCAGGTTGCGGATGCGGGAGGCCTCGTCGTCGCTGATGCAGCTGCTGTGGCTTTTGGCCGCAATGGCCAGCTTTTCCGCGGCATCGAGCACGTCCTTGTTCTCAAGGCCCAGGTCCTTGGACAGCTCGTAAATCCTGACTTTGCCGCTGCTGGTCATTCAATGCTCCAAGTGGTCGGGGCACTGGGTGCCACCGGACCTCAACCCACGGTGAGGCCACTGTTTATCTTGCCTCAGCGTCTGCGGAAGGGGAGGTGCGCAGACGCTGCTCCAGGGCCGCGTAGATGGAATCTGCAACCTGGCAACGCAGTGCCTTCTGCAGTTTCTTGCGGCGCCGGGCTTCCTCAAGGCAGGTGTGGTTGCGGCACAGGTAAGCCGACCTCCCCATCCCCTGGTCGAGGGCCAGTCCCCCTTCGGCTTGGCGGATGACCCGCCAGAGCTGCTGACGATCCAGCAGCGTCCGGCAGGTCACGCAGCGCCGGAGGACGCTGCGGCCACTCACCGGGCCCCGTCGCCGTCGTTGGCGTCGGCCCCGTCGTCGGCAACCGCTTCGGCCTCGGGCTGCGCTTCGGCCTCCGGCTCCACCTCGTAGGCGTCGTAGCTGCCATCGCCGTACTCCTCCTCGTCTTCCGGCAGGGGATAGAGCTCGCGCAGGCGGGCATCCTCTTCGGCGCGCAGGGCCTGTTCGGCCTCCAACCGCGCCTCGGCCTCCGCCTGCAGGGCCTCCTCCTCTTCACGCAGGGCGATCAGTTCGGCCACCTTCTCGTCCTCGGAGGCCTGGTCGTACTCGGTGCTGTTCTTGATGTCGATCTTCCAGCCGGTGAGGCGGGCGGCCAGGCGCACGTTTTGGCCTTCGCGGCCGATGGCCAGGCTGAGCTGATCCGGCGGCACCAGCACGTGGGCGTGCTGCCCTTCCGGATCCACCAGACGCACCATCTCCACCCGGGCGGGGCTCAGGGAGTTGGCGATGTACTGGCCGGGGTCCTGCGACCAGCGGATCACGTCGATTTTTTCGCCGCGCAACTCGTTGACCACCTGCTGGATGCGGGAGCCGCGGGCGCCGATGCAGGCCCCCACCGGATCCACTTCGCGTTCCACCGAGTCGACGGCCACCTTGGTGCGGGGGCCCACG
>RHBP01000328.1 GCA_010030955.1 Synechococcaceae bacterium WBB_10_009
GGGCGTCGCCGCGGTTGCAGCTGGGCCAGCACCGCTTCGAGTCGGCGGTTGGCCTGGCTCTTGAGGTCGGGCAGCGGTTGTCTGCGCCAGAGACTGCGGGCCATGAGCACCCGTTCGCTGCGCTGCTGGGCCCCGAGCGTCTGCAACCAGGCCAGGCGCCCATGGTCAAACGGATCACTGCGCAGCCACAGGGCCTGCTGCGCGGCGTGCGTCTGTCGGAACTGCCTGAGCAGATGGGTTGTGGCTGCTCCGTAGAGGTGTTGCCAGAGCGGATCGACGGTCAGCTCGACGTCAACGCCCCCACCGGGGTGCTCACCGATCAGACGGACACCGGCCACGGCAACGTCGCGGCTGGGCTCGATCAGCAGCCAGCCATGCCCCTGGCTCTGATCGAGCAGGTCTTCAACCCGGCGATCAAGAATCTGTCGCAGCTGGGCCGCACAGGCGATCTGCTCGAGGTGCCACAGCAGTGGTGCCGTCTGAGCAGTAAGTGGCTGGAGCTGCAGCTCACACGGCGTGGCACCAGGGCTACTGCCGGCGTCATGACTGCCGGCGGCCTGATTTTCGGGCTGCCAACACCAGATCTGGTCCTGGCGCAGGGGCTGAAAACCCTGCTCGCGCAGCACGCTTAGCCGCAGCTGATCGCCCGTGTCTGCCGAGGCCACCCAGCTGGTTGTGGCCGTGCGTTGCATGGCTGCCTTGAGCAGGTCGCTGCTGAGATCGCGCCGGTGCTCGGCATCGGTGGTGCGAAGGTGCACGATTTGCCAGCAACTGCCGCTGCGGTTGAGCCGCTGACACACCACCAGAGCAAGCGGTGTCTGGCTCTGCTCGGCAAAGGCCACCAGCACCTGGGGTGCCAGGGGTTGGGCCCGACCGAGCCAGTGCATCAGCCGTTCGGGCATGCCCAGCAGTGCGGCACGCTGGAGCACGGTCTGCAGCGGCAGAAAAGCCGGATCCTTCAGCAGGGGCAAGTGCCAGCCGGCCAGGGGTTCAAGGCGCCATCGCAGCGGTGTGGATGCGCGCAAAGCTGTGGCACGGCGAGCCTTTGGTTCACTGTATCGGCTCCGGTAAGGCCCGGGTCTCCGTGTGGTTCCCCCTCAGGCTGGCCGCACCAGCACCAGGGGCGTGCGCTCATCGGCATTGCCGGCAGGGTTGGGCCGCAGGGCGCGCTGCAGCAGCGCCTCGTCGCAGCCGGCACTGG
>RHBP01000329.1 GCA_010030955.1 Synechococcaceae bacterium WBB_10_009
GGGCAGCTGGCCGCGAGCTGCCAAGGGGAGCTGACCCTCTGGCGGCCGGCAGAGGCGCCCGAGGGGGAACCACCGCTGCGGAACAGCATCGCGTCAGCTGGATTGGCGCTGAGCTTTTCCGGCCCTGGGCACCATCTGGCCTGTGGACTTCTGGATCGTTCGCTGCTGGTCTGGCCCCAGCACTGCCACGGTCAACCCTGGCAGTTCAGCGGTTTCCCCGCCAAGGTGCGCCAGCTGGCCTGGAGCGATCAGCCCGGCCGCCTGGCCCCGCTGCTGGCCAGTGCCGCCGCAGAGGCCGTGATCCTGTGGACGCAGATCAACCAGGGCGCCAAGGCCTGGCGCCCTGAGCCTTTGCTCTGTCACCAACGCCGGGTGAGCGCACTGGCCTTCGCTCCAGGCAGCACCTTGTTGGCCAGCGCCTCGATGGATGGCACGGTGGCGTTGTGGAACGGCAAAGGGCACTTGCTTCAGGTGCTGGAAGGTCAGGGAGTCGGATTCAACAACCTCGGCTGGCGTGGCGATGGACGGCATCTGGCGGCTGGTGATGCCCAGGGGCGCTGGTGGCTGTGGCCGGTGACCACACCAGCGGCGGAGCGCTCGAGTGCACGGGCAGGTGGCGGCTTCAAACCCACTCCATAAGATGAGAACGATTATCGCTAAGGCGTTCCGGATGATGGGTCTGCGGTTTTTGCGCCTGCCTGGCGCCCTGGTCCTGGCTGCTGCTCTGGTGGCCTGTGGTGCTCCGCGAGAGGCTGACCGGCCAACGGAGAAAAACACGGGCATCGAGGTGGTGACCACCTTCCTGCCGATCACCCTGTTCACTCGGGCCGTGGCGGGCGACTGCGCCACGGTCACGGCCTTGGTTCCACCGACCACAGGCCCCCACGACTTTCAGGCCAAGCCGGGAGATCTGGCGGCGCTGCGCCAGGCCCGGGTGCTGGTGAAGAACGGACTGGAGATGGAAGCCTTTCTCGACAAACTGGTGGCCTCGGCTGGCAACAGCAAGCTGGCTGTGATTGATTCCAGCCGCGGCATTGCCACCATCGGCTCCCCCGAGGAGCACGACCATGGGCACGGCCATGGGCAGGGCCACAGCCATGGGGAGGTGAACCCCCACATCTGGCTGGATCCGCTGCGGGCTGTGCAGCAGGTGGAAACCATCCGCGATGGCCTGGTCAAAGCCGACCCCAGCTGCGCGGA
>RHBP01000330.1 GCA_010030955.1 Synechococcaceae bacterium WBB_10_009
GGTGGCCGAACAGGTTGCCGCAAGCCGCCTGCAACTGATCGTGAGCGCCGCCAGCGCTTACACGATTCTGGCGATTCTGAGCCGGCAGGGGTTGCAACACCAGCAGAGCACGGCCGACATCTGGCTGCCCTGTGGCCTCAGCGATGCCCTCGCCCTGCGGATCGGCTTCTGGGCGGTGCCGGTGCCGCTGCTGGGGGTTCTGATCGACAACCTGGGGCATGGTGGACATCACCTGGGCAGGGCGATCACGGTCGCCATCGGCCATGGCAGCGGTTGCGCCGTGGTGGCGGCCCTGGCTCCGCGCTGGATGCGTGGGCGCGATCTGCTGGCCTCGCTCCGCAATCTGTTCGTGTTTCTGGGAGTTGCAGCCCTGGGGGCGCTGACCAGCACCCTGATCGCCTCGCTGGTGATTCCTGCGCTGCGCGACTGGAGCCAGCAGGGTGCCGCCCTGAGCTGGTGGGCTGGCAACATCACTGGATCAGTGGTGCTGGCCCCGCCGCTGCTCAGCTGGATGGGGCGCAACAGCGAGAACCAGCGCCGCGAGCTGCTGCGGGCCGAATTCGGCCTGCTGCTGCTGGCCTGCGGGCTCACGGCCTTGCTGGTGAGTGCCGACTGGATTCAGGTGATCAGTCTCAGGCCGGCGACCCTGGTGCTGCCGCTGAGCCTGTGGGCCGCCTATCGCTTCAGTCCGGCGGCCGCAACGCCGGTGACCGGGTTGCTGGCCCTGTCGCTGTCCTGGCTGCCCAATCCCAACGACCAGAGGCTGCTGAGCCCCAACGCCCTGCAATCCCAGGAACTGCTGGCACTCACGGTGAGCGTGGCCCTGGTGACCGCCCTGTCGGTTCTGGTGATCAACAACAGCCGCATGCGCACCAGCCGCCAGCTGCGCCAGCTGGCCGGATCGCTGGAACGCACCGTGGCCGAGCGCACCGACCAACTGGCGGCCGCCAATGCCCGACTGCAGCATCTCAGCGACACCGACAGCCTCACCGGAATCGCCAACCGGCGCCGCTTCGACGGGCTGCTGAGCGAACGCTGGCGCATGGCCGCTGGCAGCGGCACATCGCTGGCTGTGGCGATGATCGACATCGACCACTTCAAGGCCTACAACGACACCTACGGCCATGCGGCCGGCGACCGTTGCCTGCAGCAGGTGGCTGCCGCCCTGAGCGCTGAGATCCGCCAGGGCAACGACTGCC
>RHBP01000034.1 GCA_010030955.1 Synechococcaceae bacterium WBB_10_009
GACGCTGCCGTGTTGGAGCAGGCCCAGGGGTTGTTGGCCCCCCGTGGTGAAGGGGAGGTGAACCAGGTGATCGCGGGTTTGGAGAGCCAGCGCCAACGCCAGCAGGAGGCCGCCGAGGAGGCCGCCGCCCTGTTGGCCCGCACCGAACTGCTGCACGAGGAGCTGCTGGAGCGCTGGCAGCAGCAAAAGCAGCAGAGCGCCGAATTGCAGGAGCAGCGCCGCCAGCAGCTGGAGCGCTCGATCCGCGATGGCCAGCAGGAGGTGCGCCGCATCATCCGTCGGCTGCGCCAGGGCCGCGACGCCGACACCGCCCGCCTCGGGGAGACGGCCCGCCGGGCCGGCCAACGGCTCAAGACGTTGCAGGACCAGCACCGTCCGGCGCCGGAGCGGCGCGATCACCAGGGGTGGCTGCCCAAGCTGGGCGATCGGGTGCGCGTGCTCTCCCTCGGCAAGGCCGGGGAGGTGATGGCCCTCTCCGCCGACGGCCGCGAGCTCACCGTGCGTTGCGGGGTGATGCGGCTCAACCTGGAGCTCTCCGCCATCGAGGGCCTCAACGGCGAGAAGCCCACCCCGCCTCCCCCACCCCAGGTGGCGATCCGCAGCAGCCGGCGCCTGGGCGGAGGCGGCCCCCAGGTGCGCACCGAGCGCAACACCGTGGATGTGCGCGGTCTGCGGGTGCATGAGGCGGAAGCCGCCGTGGAAGACCAGCTGCGCAGCGCCAACGGCCCCCTCTGGGTGATCCACGGCATTGGCACCGGCAAGCTCAAGCGCGGCCTGCGCGACTGGCTGGCCACCCTGCCCTACGTGGAGCGGGTGAGCGATGCCGAACAGGGCGATGGCGGCCCGGGCTGCAGCGTGATCTGGCCGAAGTAGGGCTCAGGCCTGCGCTCAGGCCGATTGCAACACCGGGGCGATGGGCAACAGGGTTTCCACGCTGAGCTGATCGCTGATCTGGGAGTAGTGCTCCACGGTCAGGGCAATGGGGCGCCCTTGCCCGTCGAAATCGATGATCAGGTTGTCGTTGATCGTCTCGGAACACGTGCTGTCACGGTCCGCCAGGGCCAGATGCAGGGTGTCGGTGTCCGGGAAGTAGCTGATCTTCATGGTGCCAACGGCCCACGGGTGGATGGATCGGTGCGGGATGCGGGGTTCCGCCTCAGAAATCCCCGATCAAAAAAGGCGTTGTGCACGGTCTCTCTGTCGTCAAGGGTAATGACCCTGAGCACGCGGTTCTGGGCTTCCGGCACCTGCCCCCAGAGGGCATAGCGGCCATCGCTTTGTTGGCGTTCCTCAAGTGGTGTTTCCAGCACCCTGGCGATCCAAGCCGTCTTGATGGTGGGCCGTTTCCGCCGCACCACCTCTTGGAAGTAGGCCGTCACCTTCATCTCCCGAGGATTCCCCCGGGTGCCGGTTTGGGGCCCAGGGGGTTGGGCTTAACTCAGCCCAGCGGCGGCAGCAGCGGTTCGGGGGCTGGGGGCGCTGCCGCGGCGGCGGCGGGCAGGGCGTCCCCGCCGTTGTCGAACAGGCGCCAGCCGCTGGCCTCCACCTCCAGATGCACGGTTTCGCCAGGTGCCACCCGCTGTTCGGGGTCGGCCCGCAGCTGCACCAGCTGATCCCCCTCCAGCAGCCGGCAGGTGAGCAGCTGTTCGTTGCCCAGGCTTTCCACGTGGCACAGCTCGGCGGGCAGATTGCGGTTGGTGGCAGGGGCGAGCCGCAGGTGCTCGGCCCGCAGGCCGCCGGTGAGGGCGTCGGGCCCGCCGCGGCTCTGCCATTGCTCCAGGGCGGCGCGGATTGCCCCCTCCAACAGGAAGCGGCGTCCCCCCAGCTGCAGTTGTCCTGGGCCCACCGCCAGCACCGGCAGCAGGTTCATCGGCGGGCTGCCGATGAACTGGGCCACAAACAGATTGCTGGGCCACTGGTAGAGCTCCATCGGCGTGCCCAGCTGCTGCAGCTGCCCGCGGTTGAGCACGGCGATGCGGTGACCCATGGTCATCGCCTCCACCTGGTCGTGGGTCACGTACACCGTGGTGGTGCCCAGCCGCCGCTGCAGCTCCACGATCTGGGCGCGGGTGCCCGTGCGCAGCTTGGCGTCCAGGTTGCTGAGCGGTTCATCCATCAGGAACACCGCCGGCTGCCGGGCGATGGCGCGGCCCAGGGCCACGCGCTGCTTCTGGCCGCCGGAGAGCTCCTTGGGCAGGCGATCGAGCAGGTGGTCGAGCTCGAGGGTGCTGGCCACCTCCGCAATCCGTTGCGTGATCCGCTCCTCCCGGCCCGAGCGGAAGCGCAGGGGCCCCGGCAGGCCGGCGCTGGCGCGGTGCAGGCCGTCGGCCAGTTGCTGCACGGGGCTGCGCCGGCGCTGGCGCCGCAGCCCGAAGCCGATGTTGTCGGCCACGCTCAGGTGTGGATACAGCGCGTAGCTCTGGAACACCATGGCCACGTCCCGCTGGGCGGGGCGCAGGCCGGTGACGCAGCGATCGCCCACGAAGATGTCGCCGCCGCTGGGGGCCTCCAGGCCCGCCAACAGACGCAGCAGGGTGCTCTTGCCGCAACCGGAGGGGCCCACCAGCACCAGGAATTCGCCATCGGCGATGGCCAGGTCGAGCTGGCGCAGCACCTCCACGGGCGCACCGCCCCGCCGGGGCGGGTAGGTCTTGCTGACCTGCTGGAACCGAACCTCTGCCAACCCCTGGGCCCGCGGCGGCCCGATCCTAGGGTTGATCAAATGCAGTTCATTGATCAGGCCCGCATTGCGGTGCAGGCCGGCCGCGGCGGTGATGGCATCGTGGCCTTCCGGCGCGAGAAGTATGTGCCGGCCGGTGGCCCCTCCGGCGGCGATGGCGGCCGCGGCGGCGATGTGTGGCTCGAGGCCGACCCCAACCTGCAGACCCTGCTCGACTTCAAATACAAACGCCTGTTTGAGGCGGTGGATGGCCGCCGGGGCGGCCCCAACAAGAGCACCGGCGCCAGCGGCGACCACCTCACCATCAAGGTGCCGTGCGGCACGGAGGTGCGCGACCTGCGCACCGGCATCCTGTTGGGTGACCTCACCGAGAAGGGCCAGCGCCTGTTGGTGGCCGTGGGCGGCCGCGGTGGCCTCGGCAATGCCCACTACCTGAGCAACCGCAACCGCGCCCCGGAGAAATGCACCGAGGGCCGCGACGGTGAAATCTGGAACCTGCAGCTGGAGCTGAAGCTGCTGGCGGAGGTGGGCATCATTGGCCTGCCCAACGCCGGCAAGAGCACCCTGATCTCGGTGCTCTCCTCAGCCCGGCCCAAGATCGCCGATTACCCCTTCACCACCCTGGTGCCCAACCTGGGGGTGGTGCGCCGGCCCACCGGTGACGGCACCGTGTTTGCCGACATTCCGGGGCTGATCGCCGGTGCCGCCCAGGGGGCCGGGCTTGGCCATGAATTTCTACGCCACATCGAGCGCACCCGGCTGTTGATCCACCTGGTGGATGCCAGCTCCGACGACGTGGTGCGCGACCTGGAGGTGGTGCGGGGGGAACTGGCGTCGTACGACAGCGGACTGAGCGAACGGCCCACCCTGGTGGCCCTCACCAAGAGCGAGCTGTTGCTGGAGGAGGAGATGCAGGAGCGCCGTCAGGCGCTGGAGCAGCACTGCGGCCAGCCTGTGTTGGCCATTTCAGCGGCCGCCGCCCAAAACCTGGATCAGCTGCTGGCGGCCACCTGGAGGGAGTTGGGGATCTGACGGCAGATCCCCAGGCCCGATCGAGAGATCAATCGTCGTAGACGAGGCACTCGGGGGCGTCGGGGTTCAGATCGCAGAACACCTCCAGCGGAGTGGGGTCGTGGTTGTCCCCGGGGTGGTGGGCCTTGTACTCCTCAAGGTCTTTGATCTCGCCTTCAAGGTGGCGCACCTTGCCCTCGTCGCCGGCCTGGCGGGCTGCGGCGATTTCGTTTTTGTCCTTGGCGATGTGCTCGTCGATGGTGTTCATGGAAGGGGCCGGAGGAGCTCGGGCCGCTCGACGTCGGCCACACCATACGGGTGCCAGGCGGCCACTGCTGGGGTTTGTGGTGGGCTTCTGATGCTGGCCACCGCAGCAGCAAGGCGGAGCAAAGGCGGCGAAATCGCGGCGCCGTGGCTAGGAGAGAAGCAGCTGCTCAGCTGCCCCATGGCCCGGATCCGTCAACGGCGGGATCGCCATTTCATCGATGACCATGGCCAGCTGTTCTGGATCAACGGCCCCGACCACCACTGTTACCTCTCGGAACAACGCCAATGGCGCCAGGGGCTCACGTTTGAAGAGGTGCTCGAGTGGAAGCAGTGCTCCCCCAGCGGCCTGGTGAGCCAGCGCTTCACCTCCCTGCAGGCGGCGTGTGAGGCCTTTGAGCACCACCAGATCACCTGGTCGCTCGATCTCTACCTGCGCCGCATGGGCGATGAGATGGCCCTGCAGCGCGGCTGCGACGACTACAAGCCCACCGCCATGAAGGAGGAGGAGGCCCGCGGCGCCCGCCCCCGCCGCCAGCCCTGGCTGAGCGCTGATGGCGCCCCCAAAGCCGCCGCGGCCCCGCGCTGCGACCTCAGTGCGCGCCCCCGCTGTGCCCCGGGCGAGGCGCCCCACCTGCAGCGCCGCCGCCGCAGCAGCGCCGCCCAGGGCCCCGGGATCAGCCCGGCAGCTCGCTGAGCTCCAGCCAGCGCTCCTCCCCCTGCTCAATCCGCAGCAGCAGGGCGCTGAGCTCCTGGCTCAGCAGCTCGAGGGCGGCGTAATCGCTGCCGCCGGCCGCCAGCCCCTGCTCCAGCTCCTGGCGCCGTGCCTCCCATTGGGGCAGCTGCTGCTCGAGGGTGCTCAGTTCGCGGCTTTCCTTGAAGCTGCGGCGCCGGGGCTTGCCGGTTGCCGCCGGCGCCGCTGTTACCGCTGCCGCTGGGGTTTCCGGCGGTGTCGCCGCTACCCCCTTGGCGCCGCTGGCCCGCTCCAGGTAGGCGCTGTAGTTGCCCTCAAAGCGCTCCAGCCTGCCCCCCTCGAAGCAGAACAGCCGGTCCACGGTGCGGTCGAGGAAGTAGCGGTCGTGGGAGACCACCACCACGCAGCCGCGGAAATCCTCCAGGAAGTCCTCGAGCACCGTGAGGGTCTGCACGTCGAGGTCGTTGGTGGGCTCATCCAGCAGCAGCACGTTGGGGGCCTCCATCAGCAGGCGGCACAGGTGCAGCCGCCGCCGCTCGCCGCCGGAGAGCTTGCTCACCGGTTGGTGCTGCTGGGCCGGCGGGAACAGAAAGCGCTCCAGCAGTTGCGAGGCGCTGAGGCTGCTGCCCTCCAGCTCGATGGCGCTGGCGGCCTCCTTCACCACGTCGATCAGCTTGCGTTCGCGGCCGGCGGCATCGGTGCCATCGAGCAGCTGGTGGCTGTGTTGATCGAAATAAGCCAGCTTCACGGTGCTGCCCAGCTCGATGCGGCCGCCGTGGGGCTGGCGGCGCCCGGCGATCAGGTCGAGCAGGGTGGACTTGCCGGCGCCGTTGGGGCCGATGATCCCCACCCGGTCTTCAGGGCTGAAGTCGTAGCTGAACTCCCGCAGCAGGGCCGGGGCCCCGGCCGCCTGGGCCGCATCGCTGGCCCACACCTGCAGCCCCTCCGCCTCGATCGCCCGCTTGCCCAGGCGCCGCTGGTTGCTGGCCAGGCTCACCTGCCCCTTGAGCTGCCGCTTGGGGATCTCCTGGAGCGCTTCGATCCGCTGGATGCGGGCCTTCTGCTTGGTGCTGCGGGCCTTGGGGCCGCGCCGCAGCCACTCCAGCTCCAGCTCCCGCCGCAACACCCCCTTGAGCTTGGCTTCGCTGGCGGCGGCCGACTCCTCCTGCTCCGCCTTGCGCCCCAGGTAGGTGGCGTAGTTGCCGCCGTAGCTGCGGGCTTCGCCCCGGTCCACCTCCACGATGCGGTCGGTCACCTGATCGAGCACGTAGCGGTCGTGGGTGATCAGCACCAGGGCGCCGCGGAAGCGCTGCAGGTAACCCTGCAGCCACTGGATGCAGTCGGCGTCGAGGTGGTTGGTGGGTTCATCCAGCAGCAGCACATCCGGATCCGCCACCAGGGCCGCCGCCAGGGCCAGGCGTTTGCGGTAACCCCCGGAGAGGTCGCCGACCCGGCGCTGGGTGTCGCCGATGCCCAGCCGTTGCAGCACCTCGCGGATTTGTTGCTCCAGCCCCCAGGCCTGGCTCTGGTCCATGCGGGCATTGAGGCTGCTGAGCTCCGCCAGCAGGGCGGTGTCATCGCGCCCATCGGCGTGGGCTTGGGCCAGGGCATCGCTCAGGGCCGTGTAGCGCCCCAGCAGCTCCATTTTCTCGCCGCTGCCGGCGAACACCTGCTCCAGCACGGTGCGCTGCGGATCCATCTCCGGCTCCTGGCTCACCAGCACGATCCGTGCCTGCGGTTGCACCCGCCGCTGCCCCGCCCCCGGCGGCTCCAGCCCGGCCAGCAGTTTGAGCAGCGTGGATTTGCCGGCGCCGTTGGGGCCGATCAGCCCCAGCCGCTCCCGTTCCCCCACGTGCAGGGTGAGGTTCTCAAACAGGGTGCGGATGCCGAAGTCCTTGCGGACCTCCACCAGGCTGATCAGGCTCAAGGGCTGGGGCGCTGCCGCTGCGACTCCAGATAAGCAAACACGCTCTTGTCGCCCACATCGGCCGCGGCGGGCATGGGGAATTTGCGCAGGCAAAGCACCAGCAGCAGCGCCGCCTCCAGCCCCAGCAGCAGCGTGGTGGCGGAGGCGGGCAGCAGCCCGCTGAGCCGCCCCAGCAGGGCGACGGGAAGAAGCAGGGTTACGCCGATGGCCTCCGGCCGGCGGAAGCAGAAAAATTCCTTGAAGCCGATGCCCGCCAGGGCGGCAAAGAAGGGGCCGATCAGCCAGATCCAGCGGCTGTCCTGCGCCAGGGCCGCCGCCATGCCCGCCGGACCCGCCGTGATGGCCAGGGCCCCGAAGCCGAGGCAGCCGATCAGCCACAGCAGTTGCAGGGCCCGGTGCAGTGGCCGCAGGTAGATGTGGATCCAGCGCAGCGCCAGGCCCACCCCCGCCAGCATCGGCAGCAGCCAGGGCCACAGCCAGCCGCCACCGAGCCGTTGCCACTGCAGCAGCAGGGCCGCCTGGGCGAGGGCGGCGGTGAACAGCGCCAGCCGGTACCCCAGCACCTCGCGGCGGTCGCCATCGGTGATCTGGTAGGGGCCATAGACCCCCTCGAACACCGCATCCCCGGGGCTGGCGCTGGTCATGGCTGCAGCTGGGCTTCCACCAGTGTGGCCAGTGGCGGGCCGGCGGGCACGATCCCGGAGGGGTGCAGCGGAAACAGGGCGCCGAAGTAGTCGTGCCGCCAGGCCTGATCGCAGCAGCTGGCCGCCACGCCGGGCAGGGCAAACAGCCGCTGGCGCCAACGCCACAGCCCCGGGTATTGCCACAGCGGCCGGCGGCTGACGCCGAACAGCGGCCCGTACACCAGCTCCAGGCGAATCAGGGTGGGAAACAGCTGCACATCCGCCAGGGTGAGCTGCGGACCACACAGCCAGGGCCCCCCGGCGCTGAGGGCGCCCTCGGCCTGCTCGAGGCTGGCGAACAGCGCCGCCTCGGCCCGGTCGTAGGCCGCCTGGGTGCGGGCGAAGCCGCAGCGGTACACGCCGTCGTTGACGGCGTCCTGGAAGTGATCGCGCCAGCCGTTGATCGCCCCCTGCAGCGCCGTTGGCTCCAGATCCGGGGCGTCGGCGGCGGCGGGCCAGGCGTTGAGCAGCTCCATCAGCCGGGCGCTTTCGCCCACCACCACCCGGCCATTGGCCCGCTCCACCAGCACCGGCACCGTGGCCCGCTGGCCAGGGTCGGCACCGGCCCGTTGGTAGAGCTCCTGCAGCGTGCTGCAGCCCAGAAACGGCTCGCTAAAGCGCCAGCGGCCCGCCTCCGGGTCGGGCTCCACCGTGAGCAGCTCGATGCTCCCCTGCAGCTGCCGCAACAGCCACACCAGCCAGGCGCGGTGCGCCCAGGGGCAGCTGCGCCCCACGATCAACACATGGCCGCCGGGCTCAGTGGCGTTGGCCGGCACGGGGGGGCGCTGGCGGAAGGCGGCGGCGGGCCGCACGTAGTTGCCCTCCGCATCGGCGGGGCCCAGGCCGCCCATCAACTGCTGCCACTGCCAGTGCCAGCCCGTGCGGGCGGCACGCACCACGGCCGGGGGGATTGCCATCGGCGGTTGCGCCTCACTGCTGCCAGGCTGGCGCAACAGGCAGCGGGAGAACAGGCCATGGCCCAGGGCCGCGTGCTGGTGGTGGCGGCCACCCATGGCAACGAGCGCAATGCGCCGTGGCTGCTGGAGCAGTGGCGCCAGCGGCCGCAGCTGCTGGCCAGCTCAGGGGTGGAGCTGGCCCTCGAGATCGGCAATCCCGAGGCCTTCGCCGCCAACCGCCGCTACATCGACCGCGACCTCAACCGCAGCTTTGCCCCGGAGCTGTTGGCGGACCCCGCCCGGCAGGAGCTGGAGCTGCAGCGGGCCCGGGCCCTGCTGGAGGCCTTTGGACCCACGGGGCACCAACCCTGCACGGTGGCCATCGACCTGCACAGCACCACCAGCGCCATGGGCAATTCCCTGGTGGTGTACGGCCGGCGGCCCGCCGATCTGGCCCTGGCGGCGGCGGTGCAGGGGCAATTGGGCCTGCCGATCTACCTGCACGAAGCCGATGCGGCCCAAACCGGCTTTCTGGTGGAGCGCTGGCCCTGCGGCCTGGTGATTGAAGTGGGCCCCGTGCCCCAGGGGCTGTTGAGCCCGGTGATCGCCCAGCGGACCCAGCTGGCCCTCGAGGCGGTGCTGGCCGCCGTGGCCGCTGCCCGGGCGGGCGTGCTGGCCCTGCCCGCGGCGCTCACGGTGCACCGCCACCGGGGCAGCCTCGATCTGCCGCGCCACCCGGATGGCTCCCCGGCGGCCCTGGTGCACCCGCAGCTGCACCACCGCGACTGGCGGCCCCTGCGGGACGGCGAACCCCTCTTCTGGTGCGCCGATGGCAGGGTGATCGCCTACAGCCCATCGCTTGCGCCGGATCCGGAGGCCCGCTGGCCGGTGTTCATCAACGAGGCGGCCTACGGCGAGAAGGGCATCGCCCTCAGCCTCTGCGTGCGTGAACGCTGGCCCTGTGAACCCGGTTGGGTGGATGCCCTGGCGGCCCTTTAGCCGCAGGCCCAGGTGCCCTGCTCCTTGGTGCAGGGCAGATCGCTGCTGCTGCCATCGGCCCAGTAGATGCGCAGGCGGTCGTCGGCGCTGCCCATGCGGAAGGTGAGCGATTTCACCGGCCCCGCTGGCGCTTTGTCGCCCTGATCACGGCTGCCCGGGGCACCGGGGGCATTCAGCCGCTGTTCCAGTTGCTGCAGCCGCAGCTCCAGGCGCTCCAGCCGCTGCGCTTCGCTGGGGCCCCGCTGACAGCCCACCAGCACCAGGGCTGCGGCGACGGCAAACAGGGGGGTGCGCACGGCTGAGGGCATGGCGGGGGTCACGACGGAGAACCCGAATGCAGCACTCCTAGCAGCGTTGCTGTGGTTTGGCTGGCATTCTTTGCCGCCTTGAAATGCGGTGGGGTTGCCCATCGCGAGGCCACTCCCCGCCGGTTGTCCGTGGGGGAAGATTCGCCTGGGCTGCGCATGGGGTCCAAACGCGCAAAAGGTTTGCCGCATCAGTGCTGTGCGGCTCGATTGATAACTGGAATGAAAGCAAAAAGCCGGTGACTGGATTTGAACCTGCGACCTACTGATTACGAATCAGTTGCTCTACCACTGAGCTACACCGGCAGCGTTGAGAAACTAGCATTCAGCCCTTCACGCCGTTGCGGCATCACCATGGCTGGTTCTGATTCGGCCCGCGGCGGCCGTCAGCCGCTGGATCCCGAGCTGCGCTCGCGGCTGCTGCAGGAGGCCCGCACCCCCTGGCGGGGGCTGCGCCGTGGCCTATGGCTCGCCTTCACCGCCTCCGGCGCCGTCGGCCTCGCCACCATGGCCCTGCGGGCTTCCTCCGGGGAGGTCGTCGGCCTCAACGACCTCGGCATCCAGGTCGGCGCTGTGGTGCTCTTCGGCGGGTTGCTCTGGTTCGACCGCAACCGCAGCGTCGACGCCGACAACGGCTGACGTCGGTTCTGGCAGCTCCAGGGGCGGCAACAGCAGCAGCGGCAGCCCCAGGTTGAGGCGCAACTCCGCCGCCTGGCTCTGGGTGAGGGGAAGGGTCTGCTCCACCTGCTCGGCGGAGCGGCTGAACAGCCACAGCACCTGCACCAGTTGCTGCCACTGCCAGAGCATCAGGGCCAGCAGCGGTAGGGCCACCAGCAGCCCCACCAGCCGCGGACTCGCATGCAACGGCGACCAGGCCCAGGCCATGCCCGCCGCCAGGTCGGACCACCACAGCAGCGGCAGCAGCAGCAGGCTGCCGCTGGCCGCCACCAGCTTCAGGGGCAGGGCGCCCTGCAGGGCGCTGAGCCGCAGCTGATCGGGGCGCCGGGCCCGCAGGGGCACCTGCAGCAGCAGCAGCGACCACAGGTCCGGCGGCAGCCGCCAGAACAGCACCGCCGGCGCCACGGCCCCCAGGGCCCAGGCCAGCACCCGCTCAAAGCCGGGGAACAGCCCCGGGTCCGCGCCCGCCAACACCAGCAACAGCCCCAGGGCCTCCAGCGGCAGGGCGGCAAGCCCCAGCAGCTGGATCCACAGGAGCGGTTCGCGTCGTGCCGGATTCACGGTCTCGCGCAGCTGAAGGTCAGGTGCTCAGTGTGCGCCGTTGGGTCACCAGTTTGTAGGCCTCCACCCGATCGCCTTCCTGCCAGTTGGCGAAGCGATCGGTGCCGATGCCGCACTCGAAGCCAGTGGCCACCTCCTTCTGGTCGTCCTTGCCGCGGCGCAGGGAGTCGAGGAGTCGCGTCGGGCGGATCTTGCGCCATACGCCGTCGCCCGAGGTGCTGTCGCGCTCGCCCTTGCCGTTGGTGACGTAGCAACCCGCCACGGCGCTCTTGCCGATGCTGAACACGGCGCGCACCTCCGCTTCGCCGAGGCTCTCCTCCACCATCTCGGGCTCCAGCAGGCCCTCCATGGCCATCTGGATGTCCTCGAGCAGCTTGTAGATCACGTCGTAATCGCGCACATCCACGCCGGTGGCATCGGCGGCGCGCTTGGCACCCGGGGCCATTGAGGTGTTGAAGCCCACAATCACGGCGCCGGAGGCGGCGGCCAGATCCACATCGGTTTCGGTGACTTCGCCCGGCGCCGAGAGCAGCACCCGCACCTGCACCTCCTCCTGGGGCAGCTGCTCCAGGGAGCCGAGGATCGCCTCCACGGAACCCTGCACGTCGGCCTTGAGGATCAGGTTGAGTTCCTTGAGTTCGCCCTCGCTGGCCTGCCCCGACATCGACGCCAGCGACACGCGGCGGGAGGCCATCTGCTGCGCCAGGCGGGTGGCACGGGCTTCGGTGGCGCGATCGCCCACCACGGCACGGGCGGCTTTCTCGTCGGGATAGACCTCGAATTCATCGCCGGCGGTGGGCACTTCGCTGAAGCCCAGCGCCTCGACCGCATAGGAGGGGCCGGCCTCCTTCACGCGCTTGCCGTTGTCGTCGACCATGGCGCGCACCTTGCCCAGGATCGGACCCGCGGCCAGCACGTCGCCGGTGCGCAGGGTGCCGTTCTGGATCAGCAGGGTGGCCACGGGGCCCTTGGCCTTGTCGAGGTGCGCCTCGATCACGGTGCCCTTGGCCATGCGGTCGGGGTTGGCCTGCAGGTCCTCCACTTCGGTGACCAGCAGGATCATCTCCAGCAGCTTGTCGATGTTCTCGCCCTTGATGGCGCTCACCGGCACCATCACGGTGTTGCCGCCCCAGTCCTCGGCCACCAGCTCCTGGGCAGAGAGCTCCTGCTTCACCCGATCCGGGGAGGCGCCCTCCTTGTCGATTTTGTTGATGGCCACCACGATCGGCACCTTGGCGGCGCGGGCGTGGCTGATGGCCTCCAGGGTCTGGGGGCGCACGCCGTCATCGGCGGCCACCACGAGCACGGCCACGTCGGTGACCTTGGTGCCGCGGGCACGCATGGCGGTGAAGGCCTCGTGGCCCGGGGTGTCGAGGAAGGTGATCTTGCGCTGTTCGCCGGCGTGGGGCACCTCCACCTGGTAGGCGCCGATGTGCTGGGTGATGCCGCCGGCCTCGCCTGCGGTAACCCGCGTTTTGCGGATGGAGTCCAGCAGGCTGGTTTTGCCGTGGTCCACGTGGCCCATCACGGTCACCACGGGCGGGCGGCGGATCAGGTGAGCCAGGTCGCTCGCCTCGATCATCTCCACCGTCTTGGCGGCGGCCTCCTCCACGTCGTCCTCGAGCACCGGCACGCCGAACTCATCGGACACCGTCTCGATCGCGGAGAGATCGAGGGTTTGGGTGACGGTGGCGATGATGCCCTTGAAGAACAGGCTCTTGATGATTTCGGAGCTGTCGACGCCGAGGCGGTCAGCCAGTTCTTGCACCGTGAGGTTGCCCTCGGGCACCACCAGCATTTCGGGGCGCTGGGCCTTGGCCTCGCGGGCGGCCCGCAGTTCCATGGCGCGGCGGCGCTGGCGCTGGCGGGTGGTTTCCTTCTTGCGCTTGCGGGCCACCACCGTGGGTTTCGGCTGGGCTGCGGCGGCACCGCGGGGCTTGGCGGGGCGGGCCAGGGAGGCCTGCAGCACGATGGCGTCCTGTTCGCCGGCGAAGCCGCCGGTTTCTGCGGTCAGGGCGTCGTCGTTCTCGCCAATGATGTGAACCTTCTGGCGCTGCTTCTGGGGCGAGCGGCTGCGCAGGGCCTCGAGCTTGGCGGAGTCGTCCCAGTCGGGGCGGCGGGCGCGGCCGGGGGCCGGCGCCTGGGGGGTGCGGAAGTTGGGGCGGCGTGGTGCCGAGGGCGGCGTGGCCGAGGGGCGCAGGCCGTCTTCACCGGCGCTGGCGCCATCGGCGCCAGCCGGGGCACCGGGGCGGCGGGGCGCCGGAGCGGCGGGCCTGGCACCGGGCTTCTGCAGTTGCATCAGCTCGCCAGGGGCCACCGGCTTGCGCATGCCGGGCATCCCGGGCATGCCCGGCCGTGTGGGCGGTGCGGGGCGGGTGCCACCGCCCATGGGGGCGTTGCTGTCGCGGCGGATCGGTTTGCCCACCAGCTCCACCTGGGGCCGTGGCG
>RHBP01000331.1 GCA_010030955.1 Synechococcaceae bacterium WBB_10_009
GGCTGCGCGGCCCGGTCCGGCCAAAGCCGGTGAGCGAGAGGTAGACGAGGCGCGGGTGGGCCGCGCTCAGCGCCGCGTAGCCGAGTCCGTAGCGGTCGAGGTCGCCGGTCTTGAAGTTCTCGATAACGACGTCCGCTTCCCCGCACAGAGCCTTCACCCGGTCGAGATCATCAGCCTTGGCGAAGTCGGCGATGATCGAGCGCTTGCCGCGGTTGCAGGCGTGGTAATAGGCGGCCTCGCGGTGGACACGCCCCTCGGCGTCGGTGCGCTCCAGGGCCAGCTCCAGGGCGGCAATGGAGAGGGCCCCGGCGGCATCCACCGGCACTGGCCACAGCGCCGAGGCGGGCAGGCCCATCACCATCAACGCCTTGCTGAGCGACACATGGGCGTCGGCGCTGCAGAGCACCACGGCGGAGGGCTCCCCCGCCAGGCCGGACCGGTAACGGGCCACCACCAGGGCCATCAGGTTGCTGAGGCTGCCGCCGCTGGCCGCCACGCCACCGGCCTGATCCCCCAAACCCAGTGCAGTGGCCATCCAGCCGCAAAGACCACGCTCCAGGCGGGTGAGGCTGGGGCTGAGCTCCTCAGCCAGCAGGTTGTTGTTGAGCCCAGCGGCCACGAGCTCCGCCGCCACCGCGGCCGCCAAGGGCGGAGGGTCGAGGTGGGCCAGGGCGCCGGGGTGGGAGGGGTTGAAGGCCCCATCCATCACCAGCTGCAGATCGGCCAGCAGAGCCTGGGGTGGTTGGCCCTCGGTGGGGGGGGCCAGGTCGGGCAGCACACTCAGCAGCGGCAGCGGGCTGCGCTGGCCCGATCCCGACCACCACTGGCACAACTGCGCCACCGCAGCGTCGAGAAAGCGCTGCAGCTGCGGATCCGCCTGCAGGGGATCTGGGAAGGGCGGCAGGGACGACCCCAGCGCTGGCAACGGCTCGTGCTGGGGTGCTGGAGCCAAGGCGGCGGAGCAAGCTGGCGCCATTCTCCCGCCCGGCGGGCCGCCCCCCGGGGATGGCATCCTGCAGAGAGCGTGAGGTGTGGCCCGTGGGTGCCCAGCCCCTGGTCCCAGCCCCGGGCATCAGCCCCGATGAGGCCTGGATGCGGCGGCTGTTGCGCCGTGCCGAGCGGGTGGGGGAGCGCGGCGAAATCCCTGTGGCGGCGGTGCTGCTCGACGAACGGGGCC
>RHBP01000332.1 GCA_010030955.1 Synechococcaceae bacterium WBB_10_009
CCCGCCTCTGCCCTCAACACGCCCGACCCGACGGCTGTCGCCTCACTGGCTTCGGTGGTGGGCACCCTGGCGATCACCGATCTGGCCTTCTCGCTCGACAGTGTCGCTGCGGCGGTGGCGGTCAGCGATCGCCTCTGGCTGGTGATGGCCGGTGGGGTGATCGGGGTGATCGCCCTGCGGCTCACGGCCGGTTTGTTCATTCGCTGGCTTGAGATCTACAACCATCTCGAGACCGCTGGCTTTCTGGCCGTTGGCCTGGTGGGCATCCGCCTGCTGTTGCGTCTGGGGATGCCGGAACACCTGCCACCCGAGTGGGTGTTGCTGCTGGCAGTGGCCTGCCTGTTTGTCTGGGGCTTTTCGAGCCGCAGGCCCGTTGATGTGACCCCATGAGGGTCGAGTTGCGCCAGAGCGGCAGCGGCCGGTTGCTCGATCAGCTCGAGGTGGCCGACCTGGCTGACGTGCCCCATCCCGGTCGTTGGTTCACCTGCGAGGGACAGAGCTTCCTGGTGCTGCAGCGCAGCCATCGCTATCAGTACCGGGCGGGTCGCTATCAGCTCGCTGCTGTGGCCCTGCAGGTGAAGGCGCAGCAGCGACCGGCCGACGCCCGCCGCTGGCGACAGCAGTGGGTGATCGGCGATCCCGGTTGCCGTTTCAATGCCCGCAGCCCCTTGCTGCGATGTGCGGTGTTGCCCGATGGGCCGTGCGAGCGCTGCAGCCACTACGAGCCCGGCAACGGCCTGGGGGGCTGAATGGCCGAGGCTTTGCTCTGGCATGCCTGCCGGCTGCGCGAGGGCCATGGGGTGGCATCGGGCCGCTCCAGCGCCTCTCCGTACCCGGCGGGCACCATCGCCCTGCAGTCGCCATTGTTTGCCGCGCGGGGCATCGACCTCAGTCCGTATTACCCCGGTACCTTGAACCTGGGGTTTGACGACACCCGCTGGCAGCTGAGCCGCCCCGATGCCCGGGTCGAGCAGCTGCACTGGACCGATCGCCATCCGCCCGAGACCTTCTCGTTCTGGTCGGTGGCCCTGCGCTGGCAGGGGCAGGCAGAGCCGGTGGCCGGGCTGATCTACTGGCCCCATCCCGAAACCAAGCGCGCACACCACCAGGATCCCGATCGGCTCGAGGTGCTGGCCCCCTGGATCAGCGGGATCGCGTCGGCCCAGGTGCTCGA
>RHBP01000333.1 GCA_010030955.1 Synechococcaceae bacterium WBB_10_009
CTGTGGCCAGACGCTCGGCAGCCAGCTGCTCGACCGCGCCCTCGCCGGCTTCAACCGGCTGATGGAACAGGGCGTGGAACCGATCGCGCGCCTGATCTGGGCGCCCAGGCCCGGCAGCGGCACCACACTGGCGCGGCGCGGGTCACCGCTGCGCGAACCGCCGATCAGCGCCGATCCCCTGGCTCTGCGCCAGCGCCAGGCCGAACAGAGCCTTGACCCCGAAGCCGGCGTCAACGGCGGCGAAACCGTGGTGTTGCCGCCCGATCTGCCGCCACCATTGCTGCTGCCCGAAGGGCAGGCGTTGCCTGTGGAGGAGGCGAGCACCAGTCTGGAAGCCGCCAGCCAGCCGCCAGCACTGCGCGAAGAAACACCAGCCATGCCCCAGCCCGAGACGTCCCTCAGGGTCGTCACCACACCGGGCGCACCTCCGCCACCCCAGCTGCCTCCGCCTTAGCAGCAAACGACGAGGGCCATGGCTTGCTGCCTGCCTGGTGAAGGAATTGAAATCACAAGAATCGAGGCCGCCTCAGGACGGCTCGATCACTCTGCCGCCGCCAGAGCGCGCACCACGTCTCCGCGGGTGAGAACGCCCACGGGCCGTTTCTGATCATCGAGCACAAACAGACGCTGGGTGCTGCGCTCGTGCAGCAATCGGGCCGCAGCCGGCAAGCCCAGATCGGCGTTGCAGCTGTGAGGGGTCTTGCTCATCACCTCACCCACGGTGCTGCCCAGAACCTGGTGCACCTCCTTGTCCCAGTTGAGGGGGTTGCGCAGATAGATCACTGCGTCGAGCAGCATCACATAGGGGCCGGCGTCAAAACCGCTCTCGCGCACCATCAGGTCCTGTTCGGTCAGCTCACCCACCAGAGCGCCGCTACCGTCAACCACGGCCAGGCCGCTGACGTGGTGCTCACTCATCAACTGAACAGCATCCTGCAACAGGGAGCTTTCGCTGACGCTGAGCACCGGACTGGTCATCACGGCGGAGACGGGCTGCTGCACCACGGGCAGGGCTGATCAACTGCAGGCATTCTGGGGCCGAGCCGAACGCACACCGATGGGACCCACCCGCCTGCGACAGCTGGCCGACGGCCTCACCCTGTTGCGGGCGCTGCTGGGTCTGCCCCTGATCGTGGCGCTGACGGCGGGACAAACGGCCCTGGCCTGGCT
>RHBP01000334.1 GCA_010030955.1 Synechococcaceae bacterium WBB_10_009
CCCGTGGCCTCCGCCACCGCCTCCGCCAACTGTTTGATGGTGAGGTCCACCCCTGTACCCACATTCAAGTGCTGGAGGTCGTTCGGTTCGGGGCTCCAGCGCTCCAGGGCGAACACGCAGGCCTCACCCAGATCGTCGGCATGCAGAAACTCCCGGAACGGTGATCCGCTGCCCCAGCAGGTGACGCTGGCATCACCCCGCTCAGCCGCCTCATGGAAGCGCCGGATCAGCGCCGGCAGCACATGGCTGTTGGTGGGGTGGTAGTTGTCGCCAGGCCCGTAGAGGTTCGTGGGCATTAGGCTGATGGCATCGAAGCCGTGCTGCTGCCGCAGGGCCGCACAGAGTTTGATGCCGGTGATCTTGGCGATCGCATACCACTCGTTGGTGGGCTCAAGGGCGCCGGTGAGCAGGGCTTCCTCGCGGATCGGCTGCTCGGCGAACTTGGGATAGATGCAGCTGCTGCCCAGAAACAACAGCCGCTTCACCCCTTGGCGCCAGGCCGTTTCGATCACATTGGCCTGGATTTTGAGGTTCTCCAGCAGGAAATCAGCCGGATAGGTGGCGTTGGCGTGGATGCCCCCCACCTTGGCGGCCGCCAGCACCACCACCGTGGGCCGCTCGGCGGCAAACCAGCGCTGCACCGCCGCCCCGTCAAGCAAGTCGAGCTCAGCGCGGCTGGCTGTGAGAATTTCGCCGTAACCCGCCCGGTGCAACGCCCGACAGATGGCACTGCCGGCCATGCCCCGATGCCCGGCCACGACGATGCGATCAGCAGGGCTGATCAAAGGAACCAGCACCGCACTCATGGCTGCGCGGGCGAGACCGCCAACGGATTGGTGGGCGGGTTCTCCATCGAACCGACCACGTTGAAACCCTTGCGGCGCAGCAGGGCCTCTTTGGCGGCTTCTTCTTTGTCAGCAGCGACCATTTCGGCCACCAGCTCCTCGAGAGTGGTGGTCGGGGTCCAGCCGAGCTTCTCCTTGGCCCGGGTGGGGTCCCCCAGCAGGGTTTCGACCTCGGCAGGCCTGAAGTAGCGCGGGTCGATGCGCACCACCACGGCACCGGTGTCGCTGCGGGAGCCGGTCTCGGAGACCCCCTCGCCGCTCCAGGTGAGGGGGCCCCAGCCCAGCTCGGCCGCCGTGAGCTCGATGAAGCGGCGCACCGACTCC
>RHBP01000335.1 GCA_010030955.1 Synechococcaceae bacterium WBB_10_009
CGGGTTGTTGGCCAGCGAACTCCCAGCGCAGCAGCGCCACGCGGCCCGCATCGGTGAACGCCAACACCGCCGGCTGCTGGGCCACCGGCAGGATCAGCCGTGCCGGTGCGGGGTGGTCCCCCAGCGGCGCCGGTTCGTCGAGGTGAAGGCGCCCCAGCAGCTGCGGCCCCACCACCTTCACCTGGCCATCGGCCTGGATCAGCAGCCGACCATCGCTGGAAAGACCGTCCAGGGCCCGTTGGCGCAGCAGTTCACTGTTGGGGCGCTGAGCCGCTGTGCGCTGGGCCACCAGTTCATCGCCGCCCTCCACCAGGCGGGTGCGCCGCGGCGTGGCGAAGCGCTTCTTGAGCGCTTTGAACTCCCTCCGCCACCATGGCGTCGAGCAGGGCCGGCCGTTCGTCCAGCAGGTGGCGCAGCCGGGCCCGTTCCTGGCGCAGGTCGTCGGCCTCCTTGCGCAGGCTCTCCTGCTCCAGGCCGGTGAGGCGCCGCAGGGGCATGGCCAGCACCGCATCGGCCTGGCGTTCGTTGAGATCGAGGTGCACCTGCAGGCTGGCTTTGGCGCTGGCCGCATCGGGGGCGGCGGTGATCATCTCGATCACCTTCGGCAGGGCATTGAGGGCCGTGATCAGGCCCTCCACCACCTCCAGCCGACTCTCCGCCCGCTTGAGGGCGTGGCGGGTGCGGCGGATCAGGGTGAGTTCGCGGTAGTCGAGGAATTCCTGCAGCAGCTGGCGCAGGGTCAGCTGGATCGGTTTGCCGTGCACCAGCGCCAGCAGGATGGCGCCGTAATTGCTTTGCAGGGCCGTGCGGCGTTGCAATTCCGTGAGGATTTGCTCTGGGTTGGCGTCGCGGCGCAGTTCCACCACCACGCGCATGCCGTCGCGGTCGGACTCGTCGCGGATGTCGGCGATGCCGTTGAGCTTGCCCTCATTCACCTGCTCCGCCAGCTTCTCGATCCAGCCGGCTTTGCTCAGTTGGTAGGGCAGTTCGGTGATCACCACGGCGCCGCGTTTGTGGCGGCCCTTGCCGGGTTGAATTTCCTCGATGTGGGCTACGCCCCGCATCGGGATGCTGCCGCGGCCGTAGAGATAGGTGTCGCGCACGCCGCTGCCGGTGAGCACCTCACCGGCAGCGGCGTGCGCGACACCTATCTCTACGGC
>RHBP01000336.1 GCA_010030955.1 Synechococcaceae bacterium WBB_10_009
GCCGGGGTGAAGGGGTTGCTGTCGGCCTTGGCCGCTTTGCGGTACTTGCCCAGATCCAGATAGAACTTCGGCAGATCCGAGCGCTCGTAGGCGGCCCAGGCCTTCTCGCTCATGGCCACGAAAGCCAGTCCTGGCGGCATCATGTAGCCCTTCTGGGAGCCCGAGCCGATCACGTCGATGCCCCAGGCATCCATCGGCACGCTGCAGGCACCCAGGCTGGTGACGCAGTCAGCGATGGTCAGGGCGGTGCCGTGGGCCTTGACGTGGCCGGCAATGGCCTCCAGGTCGTTGATGACCCCGGTGGAGGTCTCCGAGTGGGTCAGGATCACCGCCCTGATCGCCTTGGCGCTGTCGGCCTCAAGCGCGGCCTTGAAGGCGTCCGGATCCAGAGGCTGACCCCACTCGGCCTTGATCACCTGGACATCGAGGCCATAGGCCTGGGCGACCTTGACCCAGCGCTCGCCGAACTTGCCGTTGTCGCCGCAGAGGACCCTGTCGCCCTTGCTGAGCACGTTGATGATGCCGGCCTCCATGGCGGCGGTGCCGCTGCCGGTGATCACCAGCACGTCGCCGGTGGTCTGGTGCAGCCACTGCAGCTGCTCGGTGGTGCGCTTGACGACTGTCTGAAAATCGGCGCTGCGGTGGCCGATCGGGTGGCGGGCCATCGCCTGCAGGACCGTTTCAGGTACCGGCGTGGGGCCGGGGATCATCAGGGTCAGCTTGTCCTGCATGGCGGCTGGGGCGGCGAACGGCGGCGCCGATGCGGCGCAATCGACCACCATAAAAAACGGAGTGCCCCAGCCCTGCCCGTGCCGTGACCAGCGAGTCCATTGGCTACACCCTGCCGGTCTGGGTCTGCGCCGCAGCCCGGGCCGCCCTGCAGGTGCTGCGGGGCGACCCGTTCATGGCCCGGCAGGCGCTGCAGCTGGATCCCGATCAGCCGCAGACGGCAACGGTGCCGGTCCAGGCGGCCGCCCCCCTGGCCGATGGCTGGGTGCTGGGGGTGGCGCAGTGCGATCCAGGGCCGGGTGTGCTCGATCTCACCCGCAACCTTCAGGTCTGGGTGGCCCTGCGCTGGAGCGAGCTGCCGGGCGCCAGCGAGGCCGACTGGCTGCAGCTCGAGGCCGGTGAGGGGGTGGGCCTCCATGCGGCC
>RHBP01000337.1 GCA_010030955.1 Synechococcaceae bacterium WBB_10_009
GGGGGGCGGCTCCGACAACCGCGTGCAGGAGCTCTCACGCATCACCCGGGGCCTCAAACAGATGGCCCGCGAGCTCAACGTGCCGGTGATCGCCCTCTCCCAGCTCAGCCGCGGCGTGGAGGCGCGCACCAACAAGCGGCCGATGCTCTCCGACCTGCGGGAATCGGGCTCGATCGAGCAGGACGCCGACCTGGTGCTGATGATCTACCGCGACGAGTACTACAACCCGGACACGCCGGACCGCGGCATCACCGAAATCATCGTGACCAAGCACCGCAACGGCCCCGTGGGCACGGTGAAGCTGCTGTTCGAGCCCCAGTTCACCCGCTTCCGCAACCTGGCGGCCTGAACGGGCCGGAGCCGTAGCGTCAACGGATGTCCAGCACCCCGCCCACCGAAGCATTCGACGTGATCGTCGTGGGGGGCGGCCACGCGGGCTGCGAAGCGGCAATCACGGCGGCGCGGCTGGGCTGCTCCACGGCGCTGTTTTCGCTCAACCTCGACCGCATCGCCTGGCAGCCCTGCAACCCGGCGGTGGGGGGGCCGGCCAAGAGCCAATTGGTGCACGAAGTGGATGCCCTGGGGGGGGTGATCGGCCGCCTGGCGGACGCCACCGCCCTGCAGAAACGGGTGCTCAACGCCAGCCGCGGGCCGGCGGTGTGGGCCCTGCGCGCCCAGACCGACAAGCGTCAATACGCCCGCCAGATGCTGCAGCTGCTGCAGCACACCCCCAACCTGGCCCTGCGCGAGGCCATGGTCACCGGCCTGGAGGTGGAAGGCACCCCCGGCGAAGACGCGCGCATCTGCGGCGTGCGCACCTACTTCGGCAGCAGCTATGGCGCCGGCGCCGTGGTGCTCACGGCCGGCACCTTCCTGGGGGGCCAGATCTGGGTGGGCAACCAGTCGATGGCGGCGGGGCGCGCCGGCGAGCAAGCCGCCGAAGGGCTCACCGAGGCGCTCGAAGGGCTGGGCTTCCAGATGGGCCGCCTCAAAACCGGCACGCCAGCGCGGGTGGACCGCCGCAGCATCGCCCTCGACCGCCTCGAGGAGCAGCCCAGCGACGCCCACGACCGCTACTTCTCCTTTGACCCCAGCAGCTGGGTGGGCGGTGAGCCGATGAGCTGCCACATCACCCGCACC
>RHBP01000338.1 GCA_010030955.1 Synechococcaceae bacterium WBB_10_009
GCCGCAGGTGGGGTGGACCAGCACCACGCCCTGCTCGCTCACGTTGGTGGCGTCGAGGGCGCGGGTGAACAGCTCGTAGTGGGCGCGGTGGATGGGGTTGCGGCACTGGAAGGCCACCACGTCCTGGCCTTCGGGCAGGGTGGCGCGCACCTCCGCGGGGGTCTTGCAGGGGAACACGCGGCGGGGCAGCTCCAGGCCCGCGATGGCACCGCCGAGGTAGAAGCGGCCACGCTCGGTGGCGATCATCTTCACCGCCGGGTGCTCGATCGAGGAGGTGCCGTAGCAGCCCAGGGCCTCACGGGCCTTGTCGGGCTCCCACTTGCTCTCCACCGTCATCACCGCCAGCTCCTGGCCGCGGTAGGTGAGCAGCAGCTTGTGGCCCACCGCAATGTCGTCGCGGTCGGTGTCCATCACGATCGGCAGACCGAACAACAGCCCGCTGGTGGTGCGGTTGCTCTCCACCACCGAGCGGTAGTCGTCGTGGTGCATGAAGCCGCGCAGGGGGGAAAAGCCCCCCACCATCAGCAGCTCCACGTCGCAGGCGTTGCGATCGGAGCACTCGATCACGTGATCCACGCCCGCCTTGGCGGCCTCGCGCTGCTCCGCCGGCACCCGCAGGTCCACCAGGCTGCCGCCGTGGGGGGCAATCAGGCCGGTGCGGGCGGGGGTGGCGGTGCTCGTCATGGCGGGCGAACGGGAGTCGATCAATGGCGGCGATTCTCCCAGAGCGGCGCCGCTGGCCAGCCCAGGCCCGTTCAACCCACAAAAAAAGGGGGCCGAAGCCCCCGGGGTGCTATGGCGGCAGTTGCGATCAAACCTTCTCCAGGCGGCCGTAGAGCTGGCCGGTGATCTTCACGTCCACGGGGTCGTGGCTGCCCATGTCGGTGTCGGAGGGCTGAACGGCGGTGAACACGCCGGCGAACTCACCGGTGGAGGCGTCCACCTTGGTGATCGAGAGGTTCATCTCGCCCACGCCATCGATGTAGCGCTTGCTGTTCTCACGGGCCAGCTCGTCGTCCTGGCCATTGAGGGCCACCAGACCCTGGGCGTACTGCACACCGGTGGTGAGGGCACGGCCCTTGGGATCCAGGAAATTGGAGGTGCGGTAGCTGGGCACGCGGTAGCTGCCACTCAGGTCGG
>RHBP01000339.1 GCA_010030955.1 Synechococcaceae bacterium WBB_10_009
GGAGCCCCAGCTCGACGGCCTCTACCGGTTCGGCCGCCAGCTGGGCCTGGCGTTCCAGGTGGTGGACGACATTCTTGACTTCACCGGCAGCGACCAGCAGCTGGGCAAGCCGGCCGCCAGCGACCTGGCCAGCGGCTACCTCACCGCCCCCGCCCTCTACGCCCTCGAGGAGCGCCCCGCCCTGGCGGGGTTGATCGAGCGCGAGTTCAGCCAGGAGGGCGATCTGCAGCAGGCCCTCGAGCTGGTGCGCAGCAGCTCCGCCATCCAGCGCTCCCGCACCCTGGCGGAGGGCTTTGCCAATGAAGCCCGTGAGGCGCTCACCTGGTTGCCCCCCTCCGACAGCCGCAGCGCGTTGCTGGCCCTGCCGGAGTTCGTGCTCAGCCGGCTCTACTGAGCCGCTTCAAGCGCGCCGATCACCTGGTGCAGATCCGTGAGCCGCGTGGGCTCGCCCGGGTAGGTGCGCGCCAGGGCGTCGCCATCCAGGTGCGGCGGCGGCAGCACATGCACCCGGCAGCCGGCGGCCTGGGCCGCCGCCACCCCCGCCGGTGAGTCTTCGAAGGCCCAGCACGCGGTGGCATCCACCCCCAGCCGTTGGGCCGCCAGCAGGAACACATCCGGGGCGGGCTTGCCGCGCTGCAGCTCGGGATCATCACCGTGCACCCGCACGCCGATGGGCTGCAGCCAGGGGTGGGGTCCGGCCTTGAGCGCCACCGCCTCCCGGGAGCTGCTGGTGGCCAGGGCCATGGGGATCCCCCGGCGGTGGCAGTGCGCCACCAGCTCCGGCGCCCCCGCCATCGGCGGCGCCTGCACCAGCAGCGCTTCGGCGATCGGTTGGCGCACCGCCAGCAGCTCACTGCTGCTGAGGGCCGGGCCGCCGGAGGCGGTGATCCAGCCCCGCACCTGATCGGCGCAATCCAGCCGGCGGCGGCCCCGCAGGGCCATCAGCTCGTCGGCGCTCAGCTCGCGGCCGAAGTGGCGCGCGGCCTGCTGCCAGGCCCGGGCGTGCAACGGCTCGGTGTCGAGCAGCAGGCCGTCCAGGTCGAACAGGCAGGCGGCGGGCAGAACCATCCCTCCATCTTCCGTCAGCGCTGGTCTGACACTGCGTGACAGCGGTTCAGCCCCAGGGATTTCCTCGCTTG
>RHBP01000340.1 GCA_010030955.1 Synechococcaceae bacterium WBB_10_009
GGGGCTCACAGGTGAGGCCGGCGCTGGGATCACGGGCGGACAGTGGCGCTTTCTTCAAGCAACACCGCCAACGCTTCGTTCATTTGGAGTCTGCTGGAGGGGGTGTCGGCGAGTTGGAATCGGAACAGTGCAACACGGCGTCGAGCCTCCTGTTGGCGTCGCGCAATCGCCTGGTCTCTTGCTCGATCTCGAACACGGGTCGCCAGTTGAGCATCGCCAACCAGCGCCGCCAGAGCGGCAGCGTGGAGACATAGTCCGACCTGGTCATCCAGATCGAGGCGTCTGAGGTGGGTGAACGCTCCATGGCCGTAGTTGGTGAGAACGGAGATGGCCAGCAGCAGCACCCCGGCGACGAGGGTCGCCACGGCCTGGCGATCCAGCAAAGCAGAACCCTTGAACAAGCTAGCGGTGCCGGTTTGGCTTGGTTTTTAAGGCTGGCTTCAACCCACCAATGCTGTCGTCCGTGAAACCACGGACATCCGCCAGCGCTCACAGCCTGGGTCTGTGCTGGCGCAGCCAGTGGCTCAGCCGGGTCAGTGGGCCGGCGGGGGGGATGGTGTCGCGCCAGTCGGCGATGCTGTCGCGGCCCAGGGGGGTGAGGCGCACCCGTTCGGTGAGGCCCTGGCCGTCCACCTCACGCCGCAGCACCCCCAGCCGGATCAGCCAGATCAGCAGGTCTTCGGTGTGGTTGGCGCTGAGCGGCGTGCGGCTCAGCCGCCCGGCGTTGGCGGGGGCGGCGATCTGCAGGCTGCTCATCGCCTGGCCGTCGATCTCCCGGTAGAACGCCAACCGGAATGGCAGGCAGCGCATGGCCTGGCGGGCCCGGCGCATGGCGCGCTGGCGTTGCGGGCTGGGGGCGGGGCTGCTCACGCGGGGGCGTCGTCCGCTGCCATTGTCTTGCCCAGCTGACCCCCACCGCCGTGCTGCTGCTGGCCTCCGCTTCACCGGCCCGTCGCCGTCTGCTGGAGCAGGCGGCCATCCCCCATGGGGTGCGGGTGAGCGGGGTGGATGAGGAGGCGATTCAGCATCCCGATCCGGAGCAGCTGGTGCAACGGCTGGCCCACGCCAAGGCTCAGGCGGTGCTGGGAACCTTGGGGGCCGAGGGG
>RHBP01000035.1 GCA_010030955.1 Synechococcaceae bacterium WBB_10_009
GGCCGATCAGGCCTTGGGCCGCCGTGCGGCCGCGCTGCAGCCGCCAGCGGTGCAGCTGCTGGCCAAAGCGATCGGCGGCCCGCAGGCCATTGAGCCCCAGCAACAGGGCGCCGTGCCCGTGCAGCAGGTTGAGCAGGGCCGTTCGCAGCGGGGCGATCTGCGGTGGCAAGGGCACGCTGCGCACCCGCCCGTCCTCCAGCAGCTGGGCCTGCCGCGGCGCCGAGGCCACCGCCAGCAGGGGCAAGGGCCGGGCCGCGGCCGGCAGGCGGCGGCGGATGCTGGCCAGCAGGGCGTCGTGCTCCTCGGCGGGCCAGCAATCGATGCGGTTGAGCACCAGCAGCAGCGGTTTGCCCGCCGCCAGCAGCTGCTCAAGCGCCTCCGCCTCGGGGCTGGTGAGGTCGCCATCGAGCACCAGCAGCACCAGGTCCGCCCCCAGGGCCAGCCGTGCCGCCAGGCGCTGGCGGGCGTGGGCGGCGATTTCATCGATGCCGGGGGTGTCCACCAGCTCGACCCCCTCCAGCCCCGGCACGGCCACGGGCCAGGGTTCGCGCTGCTGGCGGCGGGTGCAGCCGTGGGCCACATCGGTGGCAAAGGCGCTGCGGCCCAGCAGGGCATTGAGCAGGCTCGATTTGCCCACCCCCACCCGGCCGAACACGGCCACCCGCAGCCGCCGCTGCGCCAGGGCGCGCAGCTGCTGATCCAGGGCCTTGAGCTCAGGCCCCAGGGCCGCCCGTTCGCGGTCGCTCAGCCGCAGCTCCGCCCGCCACTGCCGCAGCAGCAGTTCCGAGCGTTCAGCGCTGGAGGGAGCACCCAAGGGGGGCGGGGCGATCGGCATGCATTGAAGCGGTTGTGCCATCGTCGCGCTCAGGGCCGCCCACTGCCCGGATCCCGATGCCGATCCCGATGCCGATCCCGCAGGCCGTTTATGCCGAGCGCCGCGCCCGCTTCATGGAGGCCCTGGGGGGCGCCGCGGCGGTGATCCCGGCGGCGCCGCTGGTGACCCACCACGCCGACTGCGAATGGCCGTTTCGCCAGAACAGCGACTTCTGGTACCTCACCGGCTTTGACGAGCCGGAGGCGGTGGCCCTGTTCCTGCCCCACCGGCCGGAGGGGGAGCGCTTTGTGTTGTTCGTGCAGCCCAAGGAGCCCAGCGCCGAGGTGTGGAATGGCTTCCGCTGGGGTTGTGAGGGGGCCGTGGAGCGGTTCGGGGCTGATCTGGCCCATCCCCGCAGCGACCTGGCCGAACGGTTGCCGGACTACCTGAAGGGGGCGGAGGGCATTGCCTTCCGGGTGGGCCGCCATCCGGCGGTGGAACCGCTGGTGTTGCAGGCCTGGGGCGCCCAGCTCGACCGGGCCCCCCGCAGCGGCGGAGCGGCCCTGGGCTTGGTGGCCCCCTGCCCACTGCTGCATGGGCTGCGGCTGCGCAAGGGGCCCGAGGAGCTGGATCGTCTGCGCGAGGCGGCGCGCATTTCGGCGGAGGCCCATGAGCTCGCCCGCCAGGTGGCGCGCCCGGGGATCCAGCTCCTCGGGCCCCTTGCGCAGCCGCAGCCCATGCAGCAGTGGGCAGGGGGCCCGCGGCCCCGCCTATGGCTCGATCGTGGCCGGCGGCGACAACGCCTGCGTGCTGCACTACACCGCCAACAACGCCCCCCTGCGGGACGGCGATCTGCTGCTGATCGACGCCGGCTGCTCCCTGAACGACTACTACAACGGCGACATCACGCGCACCTTCCCGATCAACGGTTGTTTCAGCGGCGAGCAGCGCGCCCTCTACGAGCTGGTGTTGGCGGCCCAGGAGGCGGCGGTGGCGGCGGTGGCGCCGGGGCAGACCGCCGAAGGCGTGCACGACACGGCCGTGCGGGTGCTGGTGGAGGGCCTGCTGGAGCTGGGTCTGCTCAGCGGCGACGCCGACGGGATCATCGAGCGGGGGGCCTACCGCCACCTGTACATGCACCGCACCGGCCACTGGCTGGGGTTGGACGTGCACGATGTGGGTGCCTACCGCCTCGGTGAGCACCACGTGGCCCTGGAGCCGGGCATGGTGCTCACGGTGGAGCCGGGCCTGTACGTGAGCGATCGCCTGCCGGTGCCCGAGGGGCAGCCGGCCATCGCCGAGCGTTGGAAGGGCATCGGCATCCGCATCGAGGACGACGTGGCGGTGAGCGAGCACGGCCATGAGATCCTCACCGCGGCGGCGCTCAAGGCACCGGTGGCCCTGGAGCGCTAACCCAGCGCTTGTTCCAGCGCAGCCAGCACCGCATGGGTGCTGGGGATCACCGCATCGGCTCCGGCCTCCAGCAACTGCGCTTCATAGCGGGTGCGCCGGGCGCGGGCTGCGGGGCTGTGCAGGTGGGGTGGCGCCACCGCCAGGCTCAACAAGCGCCGCTGGGGTGCCGCTTGCCGGGCCCGCTGCACGGTGAGCACGTCCGCCACGGTGTCCCCCAGGTAGGCCACGGGGGCGTTGGGGGCACCGCCTGCGCCGCAGAGCTCGGCGGCCAGCCGCAGCAGGCCGGTGGGGTCGGGCTTGTCGGGGGCATCGCCCATGGCGATCAGCGGCGGTGCCTCCAGCCCCAGCCGTTGCTCCAGCACGAAGCGCGCCGAGGGGGGTTCGGCGCCGCTCACGAACCCCCAGGCCACGCCGGCGGCCGTGAGCTGTTCAAACAGGCTGCGCTGCACCAGCAGCGGTTCGCTGCCGATGAAGCCCCGCCACTGGGCGGGATCGCCCTCCGGGTCGCCGCCGAAATAGAAGCCGTTGAACACCTCCACCAGGGCGTCAAAGGCGGGCAGGGGAGCGAAACCCGCCCGCCGCAGCAACTCCAGTGAGGCCTCCCAGTCGTTGTTCCAGCGGCCTTCCGCCTTCAGGGCGTCGATCGCCTCAGGCTCGGGGCGAACCCCGCTGTAGTGGTGCACCGTCTCCACGATGGCCCGCCGGTAGCTGCCCCCCACATCCCGGATCACCCCGTCGATGTCGAACAGCAGAACGGCCCGGGGCGTCAGGGTGGGGGCGACAGCGGCTGGTAGGTTAGTCGTTTGTGATTTCAGTCTTGAGCGCTGACACCATGGGCACTGAGAGCGCTGAGAGCGCCGTGGCGACAGCCGCCGCTGAGGTTTCCGCTGAGGACACCACCGAGGGCCGTCCCGTGCTGCGTGGTGCCAGTGCCGTGCTGGCGGCGGCCACCATCGATGAGAACGGTGTGCCCTCCGGCCGCACCCCCAAGGCCGATGAGGGCCGTTTCCTGCTGAAGATCCTCTGGCTGCCCGACAACGTGGCCCTGGCGGTGGATCAGATCGTGGGTGGCGGCCCCAGCCCCCTCACCGCCTACTTCTTCTGGCCCCGGGAGGATGCCTGGGAAACCCTCAAGAGCGAGCTCGAGGGCAAGAGCTGGATCACCGACAACGAGCGCGTCGAGATCCTCAACAAAGCCACCGAGGTGATCAACTACTGGCAGGAGGAGGGCAAGGGCAAGAGCCTGGATGAGGCCAAGCTCAAGTTCCCCGACGTCACCTTCTGCGGGACCGCCTGATCGCCAGTAGCCAGCAGTTGCCGGCTACTGACGGGCCTTGAGCACCTGGTTGAAGCCGCTGGCGGTGATGAGCGCCGGCTGGGTGGCCGTGTCCACCACGAAGGAGCGCGACTCGCTCTGGCTGGTGCCATCGGGGTAGACAAACGTCACCACCCCCTGCAGCGACACCAAGGCACCGCTGCGCCCGATTTCGCGCAGATCGGATACCCCCACCCGCTGGAACTGGCTGAAGAAGGCCAGGTCGAACTGGTCGGCCGCCCCACCACCGATCAGCTGCCGCGCCGCTGCGCCGTTGCCGTTGGAGAGGTCGCTGTAGAGCTGCCTCACCGTGGCGATGGCGTTGTCGAGGGCCGCCTGCTGCAGATCGGGGGCCGGTGGAGCCAGTTCCGGAGCAACGGCATCGCTGGGCGCCGCCGTGTTGCCAGCGGGTGCGCCGGTGGTGGGTTGGGTCGGTTGCGGCAGGGGCTGGCGGTTGAGCACCAGCCAGGCGATCAGCCCGGCTAGCCCCACCGCCAGCATCCCCGCCAGGAAGCCCAGGGCCGCCACCAGCCCCTGGCCTGAGGGGGCCGCTGCGGCCACAGGCGCCGGCGCGGCGACGACCGTGACCGGGTCCTCAGCAACGGCATCGGCATTGGCTGCTTCTGGGCTTTGGGCCGGCTCCGGCAGCGCCAGCAACCCCCGCAGCACCGCATCCATGCGGGCGCAGATCGTCGGGGTGAACACGCTGTTGAGCTCCTGCTGCAGCCGCAGCAGCAGGCGCGGATCCGCCGGCAGGGGCGGCTGCTGGCCCAGGGCATGGCCGCAGGCCGGTGTCATCACCAGGTATTTCAGGGCCGGCAGCAGCGCCCCCTGGCTGTCGCCGCAGTAGTCGCCCACCAGGGCCTGCAACCGCCGGCCGTCGCTGGCCAGGCCCCGCTCCAGATCAGCGAGAACCTGGCGCCGCAGGGCGGTCCCCAGCTGGTGGTCGTTCATCGGCGCGAACCTCAACCGCAGGCATCTTGCCGCCTGTTTCGCGCCACAGGGTCGCCAGCTGCTGCCGCAGGGCCGGGCAGGCCGTCAGCGTGCCCCGCTGGCTGCGGGCCAGCAGGGCCCCGAGGGGGTCGCGCTGGGGTGCCGCCAGCAGGGCGGCGGCCGCGGCGGGATCGCGGCGCAGCTGCTGCAGCTGGGCGCGGCGGGGGGTGAGGTTGGCGCGGATGCGGGTGGGGTCGGCGCAGAGGGTCTGCTGCTGCAGCAGCACCGGATCCGGCGCTGGCGCGGTGGGCCGCTGCAGCAGGCGCTGGGCGGCCACCAGGCCACCGGCCAGGGCCAGGGCAGCCCCCGCCAGGGCCAGGGCGGCCCGGCGCCCCCGGGGCCGGGGGTTGGAGCCAGGCCCGGCCCGCAGGGCCATGGCCAGCGACACGTCGTCGCCGCTGCCGTCGCGGGTGATCTGCTCCAGGCCGCGCCGCAGCTGCTGCGGCTCCTCCAACTGGATCACCTGGCTGCAGAGCGCCAGGAAATCGGCATCGCTGGCGCACGACTTGCGCACCCCATCGGTCGTGAGCACCAGCGCCTGCAGCTGCCCTTGGCTGCTGAGCGGTTGCAGCTGTGCCCGCTGCGCCCAGAGGGTTTCCCCCTGGGGCAGGCAGAGGCTGGCGGTGGCCTCCCCGCCGCCGAGGCCGCCGATGCCCTCCTCCTGGCTCAGCAGCTGGGCGCCGCCACCACGGTCCACGGCCACCAGGTCCCAGTCGCCCAGCCCGGTGCAGCCCCACCACCGGGGGGCCAGCAGCAGCACCCCCAGGGTGCAGCCGTAGGCCACCGGCTCCAGCGCAGCGGCGGGATCGGGGCTGTGCTGGGGCCAGTCGGCGCTGATGGCCGCCCGCCAACGGCGGTGCACCGCGGCCGCCAACCCCTCGCGCAGCAGTTGCCGCCAGGCGCGCTCGTCGCTGAGGGGGGTGCGGCTGAGGGCGTCCGCCACCGCCGCCTGCGCCTCCGCGCAGGCCAGGGCGCTGCCCCGTTGGCTCAGCCAGGAGCGGCTGGAGCCATGGCCGTCGGCCACCGCCAGCAACTGCAGCGTCTGCCCATCGGGGCCCACCAGCTCGGTGCTGAGGCTGGCGTCCTGGCAGGGCTTGCCCTGGCGGCCATGGGCGGCGCCCAGCACGCTGCAGGCCTGCGGCGCCAGCCAGGCGGGGCTCACCACACCAGCGGCCCGACGTCGTCGGTGGGGTCGAGCACGGTGGGGGGCAGGTCGGGCAGGGGGATGTTGCCGGCGGCGGCACCCTGCACCTGGCTGGCGGGCATCGAGGCGGCCCCCACCACGGCGGTGGAGGCCCATTGGATGTATTGGGCCAGGCTGGTGGCATTGCTGGCCTGCAGGGGCCGCCGCGGGGAGCGGCCGCCGCCGGGGGGCTCCGGCCCGATGAACTGCTGCAGCACCTCCAGGTCGGCGTCGTGCCCCAGGGCGATGGCCAGGCGCACGGCCTTCTGGGCCCAGGGCTGGCGCATCAGGGTGGCCAGGCCGGCCTCGAAGTCATCGGTGGGCTGGCCATCGGAGATCAGCACCAGCACCGGTGGCAGCGCCCGCTCCTCCATCGGCGGCGATTGCAGCACCCCCGCCAACAGCTCCAGGGCCTCCCCCATGGCGGTGATGCCCCCGGCCTCGAGGTCGCGCCACTGCAGCTGCTGCACGGGGGTGGGCTCCTGCAGGTGCCATTCGGCGCGGTCGGCAAAGCGCACGGCCCGCACCAGCACCCGGGCCTCCGGGTTGTTCCCGGCCACCTCCGCCATGCCGGGCAGCGATTGGCGGATGGCCTGGTTGAGGGCCTGCATCTTGCCCTGGGCCGCCATGGAGCCGGAGCAATCGCAAAGGTAGATGAAATGCAGCGGGCGGTTGCTGAGCCGAACGTTGGGGAAGGGCATGGCGGAGGGGATCCCGGTCAGGGGCGCAGCACGGTGATCGGGCCGGCGCTGCTGTGGAGCTGCTGCAGGGCCGCGAGGTTACAGGTTTTGCCCGGGGCCAGCGTGAAGGATTGGCCGTTGGTGAGCTGCCCCGGCCAGGGCTCGCCGCTGAGGTTGTGCAGCCCCAGCAGCCGGGGATCCTCCGGGTGGTGCACGAACCGCGCCAGGGGCTGATCCAGGCGGATCGGCGCCAGGGGGTCGCCGTGGTGGCGGTGCAGCGTGTTGCCGGCGGTGGCGCTGACGCGCCCTTGGTTCAGCTGGAGCTGCAGGGGGGGCGGCAGCGGCGATCCGCACTGCCAGCAACGCGCCGGCCGCGGCGGGTCCGGGAAGGTTTCCTGGCTGCAGTGGGGGCAGTGCTGGCGGCGGTCGAGGCAGCGGCTGAGCTGCTGGGTCCACTGGCCGGTGAGGGGCCGACGCTCCGGTTGGCGCAGGCCCGGGCCGAAGCATTGTTCGAAGAGCTCCTGCAGCGCCCGCGGGTAGATCGGCCAGGTCACCAGCGCCGCCGCATGCTCCTCGGGGTCGGGGCGGTTGCCGGGGTCGCCGGGGTCAAAGATGAACAGCGCCTCCTCGCCGTAGAGCCGCCGGCGGGCGGGTTCATCGAGGCAGCGGATCGCCAGCTCCCGTTGGCCGCGGAAGGGGTCGTGGCGGGTGAGCAGCCGGAACAGCAGCACCGCCAGGGAGAACTGGTCGCTGCTGGCGCAGGGTTTGGCCTTCCCCAGCAGCACCTCCGGCGCCATGAAGCCGGGGGTGCCGAGCACGGAGCCGCCCCCCTGACCGTCGATGTCGACGTTGTCGTTGTCGCAGATCAGCACCCGGCCGCTGCCCGGCTCCAGGAACAGGTTGCCCAGGGAGATGTCCTTGTAACAGAGCCCCTTGAGGTGCAACTGGTGGAAGCCATCGGCCAGGTGAAACCCAGCCCGCAGCACGTTCTGGAGGCTGATCTCCAGGTCGCCGCCGGCGTGGCGGTGGGCCCCCACGAAGCCGGCGGGGCGGAGGGCCATCAGATAGCCGAAGCCGGCCTTGGGGTGGCGGATCAGCGGCCGGCTTTCGGCCGTGGGCTCCAGCAGCGCCAGCGGCCACAGGAAGGCCTCGCTGGGGGCCCCCAGGGCAATGCTCTGCCGCAGCCGGCGCGGCAGCTGGGGGTCCCGCTCCAGGCAGGCGGGCAGGTACCACTTCAGGGCCAGCTCCTCCGCCCCGCAGCGCACGGCGTACACCTCCCCTTGGGTGCCGCCCCCCAGGGCCCGCAGGATCTGCAGCGGTTGCTCCAGGCCCTCGAAGCGCAGGCTTGCCCCCTCCGGCAGCAGGCGCGTCACGGCGCGTCCGCCCCCTGGCCGATGGCCTTGCGGATGCCATTGCGGTGGGCGAGGGCCGTGCGGCGGTTGGCGAAGCCGTGGCGCAGGGCACGGCCATCCCGCAGCACCAGCACCAGCCGGTGCTGCTTGCGGGAGCCCAGCAGGATCCAGCCCCCCAGGGCCAGCCCCTGCAGCGGCCAGAACAGCCATGGGAAGGGCAGCAGCAGCAGGCCCCCCAGGCAGAGCAGCAGCCACCAGCTGAAGATGTGGGGGTGCTGCGGCAGGCTCTGCACCGCCGCCGAACGCACCATGGCCACCGGCACGGTCTGGCCATCCACCTCCACGCTGGTGGGGGGGCGCACCGGGGTGGGGGCTGGTGCTGGAGCCGGTGCCGCCGCGGCAACCGGCGCCGCGGCCGGGGCGTTGGCCTGCAGTTCAAACCGCAGCACGGGCCCATCGGGCCCCAGTCGGATCTCGTCGCCGTCCTCGAGGCGGCGGCAGTGCTGCAGCCGTTGCCCCTCCAGGAAGGTGCCATCGCGGCTCTGCCAATCGCACACCAACCAGCCCTGGCTGCGGGAGAAGCGCACCACCGCGTGGTGATCCGACACCTGGCTGAGGCTGGCCAGGCAGAGGCGGTTGCCACTGGCGCGGCCGATGGTCAACGGCTGTGCCGGATCCAGGGGCGCGGTTTTGCGCCGGTCGCTGGCCAACACCAGCCGCGCGCTGGGGGGGCTCACGGCGCTCCGCGGCGGCGGCGCCACCACAGCTGCCAGTCGTCGCGCAGGTCGTTCCACCAGCCGCCATCCCCCTCGCGAAAGGGCACCACCCGGCCGGGAAACAGCAGCGCCTTGCTGGCCAGGGCCAGGGCGATCAGCACCATCAACAGCAGCACCCAGCCCGGGATCGCGCCCACCCAGGTGGCGGCGAAGAAGGCCCGCAGGGCATAGAGGCCGATGCTGAGGGCCAGCCAGAGGCGGAAGGGTTCCCAGGGGTCCCGCTGGCGCTGCACCGCTTGGCCGCAAGAAGGCTGGCCGTAGCCTATGGCCGGGCCGCAGCACCCGCCTGAGCATCCCCCCGCGCTTCGATCCGCTCCTGGCCCGGTTGGCGCCCCCGGCGATGCGCCAGGCCTGGCTGCAGCTGGCGCGGGCCGCCTGCCGGGGCCCTTGGGGCGAGCGTGCGGCGGCGATCCGGGCCGCCTGGGGGCCCCTGGCCCAGCGCCAGGCCCACGTGGAACTGTGGGCCGGCGGCCAGCGGCTGGCCAGCGTGCCGCTGGGCGAGCAACGGTTGCGGCTGGGCCGCGATCCCAGCTGTGAGCTGCCCCTGGAGCATCCGGGGCTCAGCCGGGTGCACGCCACCCTCGAGCGCCAACGCCCCAGCGACCGCGATTTCACGCTGGACGACTTCAACTCCGCCAACGGGGTGTTCCACCGCGACCGTCGCATCCGCACCATCCAGCTGCGTGATGGCGATGTGGTGCGGTTCGGCTCGCCCCTCAAGGGGCAGGCGCCGGAGCTGCGCTACCACCAGCCCCGCAGCCCGCTGGAGCAGGCGGTGCATCGCCTGGGCCTGGCGGCGCTGGCGGGATCGGCCCTGCTGGTGAGCGGCATGCTGCTGGCGGCCAGCATCGGCGGCGGCTCCCGCATCCGCTCGATCGCGGGGCCCGTGAAGATCTATGCCGCCAGCGGTCAGCAGATCGATGCCCAGCAGGGCTCCGCCACGGCCCTGCCCTCCCTCGGGGCCTACCCCCTGCACCTGCGCCAGGCGTTGCTGGCCTCGGAGGAGGCGCGCTTCGGGTGGAACAGCGGCATTGATTTGTTCGGCACCCTGCGCTCCGCCCTGCTGGGCACCGGCGGCGGCAGCGGCCTCACGCAGCAGGTGGCCCGCATGGTGTATCCCGATGTGGGCCGCGACCTGAGCCTCACCCGCAAGCTGCGGGAGCTGTGGGTGGCGCTGCAGCTGGAGGTGGGCTTCAGCAAGAACCAGATCCTCAAGCTTTACCTCGATCGCGCCTACCTGGGGCTCGGCACCGAGGGGTTTGAGCAGGCGGCTCAGCTCTACTTCCGCCGCTCCGCCAGCGACCTCGACGTGGCCCAGTCGGCCTTTCTGGTGGGGCTGCTGCCCAGCCCCAACGGCTACAGCCCCTGCAATCCAGACGACCCCGGCGCCGGCCTGGAGCGGCGCAACCTGGTGCTGAAGCTGATGCATGAGCAGGGCTGGCTGAGCGATCAGGCCCTGATCGACGCCCAGCGGCGCCCCCTCAACATCGACCCCTCCGCCTGCCGCGAGTCGAGCTACAGCAGCTACCCCTTCTTCAGCGATTACGTGGTGGGCGAGCTGGAGGGCACCCGCTTCGGGCTTGACCTCAGCGGCCCCGATGCCGGCGGCAACTACGCCGTGATCAGCACCATCCAACCGGCCCTGCAGCAGCTGGCGCAGGAGCAGCTCAAACGCTTTCTGGAGGGGCCGGCGGCGGCGGCGGGGCTCTCCCAGGGGGCCCTGATCACGGTGAACACCGAAACCGGCGCGATCCTGGCCTACGTGGGCGGTGGCGACTACGGCCGCTCCAGCTTTGATCGGGTGCAGGCCCTGCGCCAGCCGGGCTCCACCTTCAAGCTGTTTCCGTATCTGGCGGCCTTGGCCGCGGGGGTGTCACCGGCGGAGCCGATCTCCTGCGCCCCCCTCAGCTATGTGGCCGGATGCCGCGGCGGTGGGGGCAGCACCAGCGTGGCCCAGGGCCTGGCGGCTTCGGAAAACGTGGTGGCCCTGCGGCTGGCGGAGCGGGCCGGCCTCGGCACCGTGGTGCGGCTGGCGCGGCGCCTGGGGATCACCACCCCCCTCGACCCCGACATCAACACCATGCTTGGTGGCCGCGAAACGTATCTCTATGAACTGGCGCGGGCCTATGCGGTGGTGGCCAACGGGGGGCGCTCCGTGCCGATGCATGGGGTGAGCCGCATCTACGACCTGGGCATCTGCCAGTCGGTGAAAAACCTGGAGCGCTGCCCGCCGCGGGGGGTCACGATCCCGATCGGGGAACAACCCCGCCAGCTGATTGCCGCTGACGTGGCCGCCAGCATGGACCAGCTGCTGGCCGGCGTGGTGCAGGGGGGCACGGGCCGGGCCGCGGCGGTGGTGCCCGATGCCCGCGGCAAAACCGGCACCACCAACAACGGCGTCGATGTGCTGTTCATCGGCTACTCCCCCGCGATGAAGCGGCTCACTGCCATCTGGATGGGCAACGACGACAACCGGCCGGCCGCCGCCGCCAGTGGGGCCCTGGTGGCGGAGCTGTGGGGCCGTTACATGCGGCAGGTGGCTAGCGCAGATCCCCCAGCCAGCCGCTGAGGGCGCTGACCGCGGCCCAGCCCAGGCCCCAGATCACCCCCCAGGCCCAGGTGGAGCAGAGCAGCCGTTGCCCGGGTGAGCTGCCGTCATCGCCCTGGCGCGGCAGTTGCCAACCCAGCTGCAGGGCTCCGATCACCAACAGCAGCACCCAGGCGGGGATGCTCAACCCCAGGCTGGTGGTGAAGCCCAGCTCGCGCCAGCGCAGCAGGCTGAGCCCCGCCGCCAGGGCGATCAGGGCGCTCACCGCGCCGCTGGCGCCGCTCCAGCGGCGTTGCACCCCCCAACGCTGGGCCAGCGCGGCTGCGGGGGCCAGGCACGCCAGGGCCGTGAGGCTGTAGCGCAGGATCACGTCGCTGAGCTGCAGCGGGGAGTGGCCCAGCAACAGCGCCAGCACGGTGAGGTTGGCCGCGGCCTCCGCGCCGTTGGCGTGCAGCCAGGGATTGCTCAGCCAGCGCCAGGCCCGGTGGGGGTCGCTGGCCTGCTCGCTCTCCAGCCACCAGCGTCGCGGCAGCCCCTTGAGGGGGCCGAGGCTGAGGGCCTGCAGCAGCCCCAGGGTCACCACCAGGGCCATGCCGCCGCTCCAGCCCCAGTTCTCCAGCAGCCCCCGATCCAGTGCCCCGCCGGCCCAGCTCAACACCAGGGCGCCGCTGGCGGCCAGGGCCATGCCGGGGGCGAGTCCCTGCGGCGTCGGCGTTGGGATTGGGGCCGGTGCGTCACCCGCCTGGGGTGCCGCCGGGCTGGGCGGCGCCTCCACGCCGGTGTTCGCCTCAATCCCCGTGGCCGCCTCCAGCAACTCCAGCAGTTCCTGGGCGATGGCCGGCGCGTAGGTGCGGCGCAGTTGTTGGCGCAGGCCAGTGAGGGCGCTCTGCCGCTGGACCCCCTGGCTGTGCAGCGCCTGCAGCAGCAGCGGCTGGCTGGCCAGGTCGCGCACGGGGGCCCGCAACGACTCCTCCGCCCCCAAGCCATCCATCAGCCGGTTGGTGAGGGCGCGGCTCTGTTGCAGGGCCTGCGGATCCTGCTCCAGCCAGCGGCGCAGCTGATGGCCCAGATCCCTGCCGACGCCCATGCCTGTGGTTCCGTGGCCCGAGCATAAAAAAGCGCCCCCGTGGGGGCGCTGCGGGCGATGGCTGAAGGGCTTCGGGCCGCTTCAGACCTTGGTGGCCTGCACGCGGGCGCGGGCGCGGGCCAGCTCCTGCTGGGCCTTGAGCTTCTCGGTGCTGGGGGCCTGGCCTTCAAACTGGGCCGCCGCCGAGGTGGCGGCCTCCAGTTCGCGGTTGGCCGCATCGGCGTTGATGCTGCTGCCCAGTTCGGCGGCGTTCACCAACACGGTGACCTCGTCGGATTCCACCTCGGCAAACCCGCCCTGGAGGGCGATGGCCTTCCAGGCGCCGCCTTCACGCACCCGCAGCACCCCGAAATCGAGGGCCGTGAGCAGGGAGACGTGGCCCGGCAGGATGCCGAGCTGGCCGGTGGTGCTGGGCAGGATGACTTCGTCGGCGCTGCCGTCGAAGACGCTCTGGTCAGGGGCCAGAACGCGCAGGGTGAGTGACATGGTGGGGAACCTTCCGATCAGCCCTTGGCTTCGGCCTGGATCTTGGCGGCCTTGGCCTTCACCTCGTCGATGTTGCCCACCAGGTAGAAGGCGGCCTCGGGGAGGTGATCCAGCTCGCCGGCCAGGATCATGTTGAAGCCGGAGATGGTGTCGGCCAGCTTCACGTACTTGCCGGGCATGCCGGTGAAGATCTCAGCCACGAAGAAGGGCTGGGAGAGGAACTTCTCGATCTTGCGGGCGCGATCCACCGTGCGGCGGTCGTCCTCGGAGAGTTCGTCCAGGCCCAGGATCGCGATGATGTCCTGCAGTTCTTTGTAGCGCTGCAGGGTGGACTGCACGGCGCGGGCGGTGCGGTAGTGCTCATCGCCCACCACGGCGGGCTGAAGCATGGTGCTGGTGGAATC
>RHBP01000341.1 GCA_010030955.1 Synechococcaceae bacterium WBB_10_009
CTGCAGCTGGGTGTAGACGATCGCCTGCAGACGCTTGATCCCCGGAATCGCCGGCACCAGCACCCGCGAGGCCTCCAGAGCCTGGGCCGACAACAGGCGGGCCCGCTGCACCAACCGGTCTGCCGGATCACCGGGCTGGGGCGTGCCGAGCTGCCGTTGCAGCTGCTCCAGGGCCGCCACCGCCGAGGGCAACACGCGGGCCTGCTCGGCGAAAGCCAGCTGGTTGGTGGCATCGGTGAGGTGCAGCGCAAAGCTGACCGCCTCGGTGGCCATGGCGCTCTGGCGGGGCACCACCAGGTTCATCACGGCCACGTTGGCGTCGCCGGAGGCCCCGGTGATCGGGGCATAGGGCGCGGTGCGTGCCGCGATGCCGGGGGCATTGGTCTGCAGGTTGCGCAGGAAGTCGGGCCCGGTGGCCACCTGGGCCAGATCGCCGCTCTGGAAGAGCTCGATCGCCCGGCGGTAACCCTGGCTGACCACCTCACGCGGCAGCAGCCCACGCCGGTAAAGCGCACTCCAGAAGGCGAAGGCCTGGCGGCCGGCCTCGGAATCGAAAGCGGCGCGCCGGTCGCCATCGAGCAGCTGCACACCCTGCTGCACCAGGGTTTCGAGCAGTTCGGCCGAGTCATCAGGCACCACGGTCATGAACAGGGCGTAGCGCCCCGTGCGGCGGTGCACGGCCTCGGCATAGGCGGGCAACTGATCCCAGCGGCGCGGCGGAGCAGCAACCCCGGCCCGCTCCAGCAGGGCCTGGTTGGCCATGGTGATGCGGGCGGTCAGATACCAGGGCAGGGCGAACTGCTCACCGTTCTGGCGGCCGGCCTCCCAGATGGGGGGCAGGTAGGTGGCGGCAGCACCGGCAGGCAGCACCGACGTCAGATCGAGCAGGCCTCCCTTGCTGGCCAGGTTGGCAGCAAAGGGCGGGTTGAGGTTGACCAGATCGGGAGCGGTGCGGGCAAACACCGCGGCCAGCAGCTTGCGTTCGACCGATGCCCAGGGCACATCGGTCCAGCGCACCCGCACCCCCGGGTTGCGGGCCTCCCAGCTGGCGATCACCGCTTGCATGTAACCGTTGAAGCGGGGGGCCAGATCCAGGGTCCAGA
>RHBP01000342.1 GCA_010030955.1 Synechococcaceae bacterium WBB_10_009
GCCTCCCTCAACTCCGTGGGCGGCATCATCACCGAGCCCAACTCGGTGAACTTCGTGAACCTGCGCCAGTGGCTGGCCGCGACCCAGTTCGTGCTGGCCTTCTTCTTCCTGGTGGGTCACCTCTGGCACGCCGGCCGCGCCCGCGCCGCCGCTGCCGGCTTCGAGAAGGGCATCGACCGCAAGGCCGAGCCCGTGCTGGCCATGCCGGACCTCGACTGATCAATCCCGATCCAGCGATCTGCGATCAGCCTTCAGCCCCCGCCCACGCGGGGGCTTTTTTGTGGGCGCTCAGCGGGGGGAGCCGTTGTACTCCACCCGCACCACCTGGGTGCCGGCGGGGTTGATCAGGATGCGGGTCTGCACGGTGGCGCGCTGGCCGTTCACCTCCCAGCCCGGAGGGCCCCCCAGAAAATCGAAGTGGTAGCCGTTGCTGTTGGACTTCACCATGCAGGAGCCGCCGCCCTTCTGGTGCATGCAGTTGGCGGTGAAATAGCGCGACAGCCCGCCGTTGATCCGCTCCGCCTGCATGCGGGCAAGGTTGGCGGCACGCACCTGGCTCAGGGGCATCTCCGCCAGCGCGGGCAGGGCCAACCCAAGCCCGGCGGCGGCCAGAAGGGCAGGGGCCAGGCCCAGGGGGCGGGACAACACAGAACGGATCATGGCGAGGGATCAGCCAGAGGAATCACTGTTCTGCTGGTAGCCATCGGCGCCGGGGATGGCAAGCCAGCGCCGCAGCAACGGCAGGCTGAGGCCGATCACGTTGGAGTAGCACCCCTCAATCCGCTCCACCAGGGATCCGCCACGGCCCTCGAGGGCAAAGCCACCCGCGCACTGCAGCGGCTCGCCGGTGGCCACATACGCCTCGATCTCGGCGGCGCTGAGGGCCGCGAACTGCACGCGGGTGGTCACGGTGGTGAGCCGCACCGCGCCGCCGGCGGGATCCAACAGGCAGTGGCCGGTGTGCAGCGCACCCCAGGCACCGGCCATGCGCTGCCAACGGGCGATCGCCTCGGCCGCATCGATGGGCTTTCCAAACACCTCGCCTGAAAAGGCCAGCACCGAGTCGCAGCCCAGCACCGCGGTCCATGGGCTGGCATCC
>RHBP01000343.1 GCA_010030955.1 Synechococcaceae bacterium WBB_10_009
GCCGGCAGGCTCTGCACCTGCGCCAGGGTCAGCGGTAGGCCCAGGGGCAAGGCAGGGGAGAGGGCGCTGCTCAGCAACCCGCCGGCCACAAGACCCACCACCAACAGCCCGAAGGCCCACCCCACCGACGCCCAGAAGCGGTTGCTGCGTCGCCTCAACAGGGCCACGGCTCCGAGGGTGGCCAGGGCCAGCAGCAGCTCCGGACTGGCTGCCGGCACCAGCAGCAGCAACGCGATCAACGCGGCGCCACCGGCCAGCGGTATCCAGGCCTCGGCAGCAGGGGCGAGCCGGGGGGCCGACCACTGCAGCTGGGGCATTCCCGACGGCCGGGGCAGGGCACCCAGCCGGGGCAGGGATGGCAGCACCGGTTTGGCCGGTGCGGCAGCCCGTTGCTGTTCGCGGGCCGAGGCACTGCGGGCGGCGGTGCTCAGGCGGCCCTGCTGGCGCTCCTTGAGGCGCTCCATCAGCACGGCGTCATAGGCGGCCTCGATGCGGGCCTTCTCAAGCGGAGCGTCGCCCACCTCGGCCAGGCGCGCCTGTTTGGCGGCCTGCACCTCTTCAAAGCTCGCGTCAGCCGAGACGCCGAGCAGGGCATAGGGCTGCGACGGGTCTGCCGCCGGCTGGGGCTGGTCAGGGCTTGAGTTCATGGCCGAGGGCAGAGCCGCAGCGGTGCTGCATCGAGCGTATCGAGGCGGATTCAGAAGAGGGGCTCACAGGAGCGAAAGCCGTCCTTCTGTTGCAGCCGCTGGCGGCACTGCTCGGCCTCTTCGAGCGGCAGCCGGTGACGGCGCTTGAGCAACGGCATCTGGGGAGGCAGATGGCTGCCTTCCCGCATTTCGACCGTAAAGCTGCCACCCACCCCGGGTGAGGGCACGAAGTTGACGTAATCGCAGCCCCCATCGGGGCGGGGGCGCACCAGCCAGAGTGGCTGAGCCATGCCTGTGATCCTTCGTTACACGGATTCTGGCGCGGCCAACCCGGCTGCCGTGGCTGCCGATCAGAGGCTGATCGGCTCCACGCCGCTCACCACCGGAGCCACAGCGCTCAAGGCAAGGTCGGGATGGTCCTCGGCCAGCTGGTTCAGGTTCCAGTCGTT
>RHBP01000344.1 GCA_010030955.1 Synechococcaceae bacterium WBB_10_009
AACCGCAGCAACAACCTGGCCTACGGTGGGTTGATCTCCGGCGGGGGCCGCCTCACCAAGCTGGCCGCGGGCACCGTCACCCTGACGGGCAACCACACCTACAGCGGCGGCACGACCATTTCCAACGGGGTGCTGGAGATCGGCAACGGCGGAACGAGCGGCGCGATCGGCTCGGGGGCGATCACCAACCAGGGCGTGTTGGCCTTCAACCGGTCCGACGACCTGAGCGTGCCGGGCGGGATCAGCGGCAACGGGGAGCTGCGGCAGAACGGCACGGGCACGCTGACCCTCTCCGGCGCGAGCACCTACACCGGCGCCACCCGCGTGAACAGCGGCCGCATTCTCACAACCGGGGCCAACCTGCTGAGCGACGCCTCCGCGGTCATCGTGGCGGGCGGAGCCACCCTGCAGCTCGGCGGCAACGACGGAATCGGCTCGCTGGCCGGGGCCGGTTCGGTGGTGTTGGGCACGAACTTCCTGACCGCCGGGGTGGATAACAGTTCCACGACCTGGTCCGGCCAGATCAGCGGCCTGGGTGGCTTCACCAAGGTCGGGACCGGCAACCTGACCCTGTCCGGCACCAACACCTTCCTGGGTGACGCGGTGTTGTCCGGCGGGCAGATCACCATCGACAGCTCCACCGCCCTCGACCGTTCCATCTTCCTGGATGTCCAGACCAACACGGTATTGCTGGTGCGGACCAACATCCTGGTGGGTGCCCTGGAGACGGCGGGAACGATCAACCGGGTGGGCGGGGCGGAGATCCGGGCCGCGCAGACGGTCACCTCCCAGGGTGAAATCAACGCGGTCATCGCGGACTTTGCCGGGGACAGCAACTTCCCGGCCTTCCAGGCCGGCTTGTGGAAGCGGAGCAACGGGTTGACCACGGTGGGCGCGGCCAACACCTTCACGGGTGACGTCAAGGTGACCGGGGGCACGTTGAAGCTGGGGACGAACGGCTCCTTCGCCACCGGCAGTTCCCTGATCCTGCAGGGAAGTAACTCGATCCTCGATCTCAGCGGCAAGACCCAGGAGTTCTCCAAGATCAACGCCATCAACGGCCAGGTGGTGCTGGGGGCG
>RHBP01000345.1 GCA_010030955.1 Synechococcaceae bacterium WBB_10_009
GGTTCTGGGCGAAATAGGTGATGAAGCTGAGCCCGGCGACCCGGGTCAGCCAGGCGGCGCTGACAGCCTGCAGGGCCCGTCCGACCAGCAGGGTCGGCAGGCTCAGGCTCAGGCTGGTGCTCACCAGACTGACCCCACCTTTGACCAGCCCCAGCGCTGCCAGGGTCTTGCCCACGGAGACGGCAAGGTCCTGGGCGGTGTCGCGGCTCAGCTGGATGCCGTAGACCCTGGCGATCTCGACCACCATCTGGGCATTGACCGCCGCGGCGGCCAGCAGGTCGAGCCCTGGCAACGGCGTCACGGCCAGGGCCCCAGCGCCGATCCACATCGTCCGCTCGACGATCGACTCGGCATCCTGGCGTCGCTGCTGGGCCAGCAGGGCCTGGCTGGCTTCGCTGAGGCGACGGCTCTGCAGCAGCAGGTTGTCGGCGATCAGTTCCTCACCGTCGCGATGCAGCACCGCGGCGATGCGTTGCACCAGGATGTCGACCTCGGGCAGGGGTTGCAGCGGCGTTCCTCCAGGCCTGGGAACGCTCTGCGGTGAAGCACTGGCGGTGACGACATCGTCAGGAGCGAGCAGCCCGCGGCAACGCTGGCGCAGCAGGCCGAGCAGCCTGGCCTCCTCCTGTTCACCGCGCAGATCGCACTTGTTGAGGACCAGCACCAGCCGTTTGCCAAGCGAGGCCAGGGTCTCAAACACGTGCATCTCAGCGGCCCGCAGATCACCATCGACAACCAGCAGCAGCAGATCGGCGCGGGCGGCCAGTTCCCGGGCTTGCCGCTCGCGACTGTCACCGGCATCGCCCGACTCCAGGATTCCGGGCGTGTCGATCAACCAGATGGCGCGCTGCAGCCCCCGGAGCCGCAGGCGATAGCGCTGGCTGGCGCCGGTGGTGCCCATCGGGGCCCCCACCGAGCCCACCAGCTCGCCCAGCAGGGCCCGGATCAGCGATGTCTTGCCACTGGAGCCGGCCCCGAGCACCACGATCATCAGATCGCCCCGTTCAAGCTCGTGGGCCATGCGTTGCCGTTCCTGCTCGAGCAGAGTCCGCTCGACGGCATCGCGCACGCGCTCCAGG
>RHBP01000346.1 GCA_010030955.1 Synechococcaceae bacterium WBB_10_009
TTCGGCAGACCCTCGCCCTGGTGAAGGAGCTGCGGCCGGATCGCATCTCGCTGTTCTCCTTCGCCTACCTGCCGGAGCAATTGCCGCTGCAGCGCAAGATCGCTTCGGAGGATCTGCCGAGCCAGCGTGATCGCCTGCGCATGTTGGAAGACGCCCAGCAGGTGCTCTGCGCCAGCGGCTACGAGGCCATTGGCATGGATCACTACGCCCTGGCCGACGACAGCCTGGCCCAGGCGGCCCGCAGCGGCCGATTGCACCGCAACTTTCAGGGCTACACCACCGGTGGCGAGCTGGAGCTGCTGGGGGTGGGGCCCACCGCCATCAGCCAGTTCCCGCAGTTGTTCACCCAGAACCAGCGCGACCTCGTGGCCTATGCCAGCGCCCTGGAGCAGGGGCGCTTGCCGGTGGAGCGCGGCCTGGAGGTGCGCGATTCGCAGGTGCTGGAGCGGCGTGAGCTGATCCGCCAGGTGATGTGTCAGTTCGCCGTGGAATTCGACCGTGCTCGCTTCGGCTACGAATGGCAGCGGTTGCAGGATTTGGCAGCCGATGGCCTGGTGCGGTTGGAGGCGTCCGGCTGCATGGTGCGCGCGCGTGTGACCCCACAAGGCCGGTGGCTGATCCGCACCATCGCGGCCGTGTTCGATCCAGAGCAGCGCAGCCGTCCTTCTGGCTCGCGGTTGCTCTAGAACGACCTGTGCTTGCTTTCGCCCCTTGCCACCCTCCCCGGATGCCGCCAGCACCGCCCACCGCTGGCAGGAGCTGGAGCAGCTGCTGCCGCCCCAGAGCGACGCCGAGCTGCAGCGCTGGCGCACCGATGGCCCCACCAACCCGCAGGCCCAGTTGCGGTTGTTCGGCCGGCCGGAGCGCGAGGTGCGCGTCACCCTCTACCGCGACCACCACGCCTGGTGCCCCTACTGCCAGAAGGTGTGGCTGTGGCTGGAGGAGCAGCGGATCCCGTATCGGATCCGCAAGGTCACGATGTTCTGCTACGGCGACAAGGAGCGCTGGTTCACCGAGAAGGTGCCCTCCGGCATGCTGCCGGCCCTGGAGCTCGACGGCCGCCTGATCACCGAGAGCGA
>RHBP01000347.1 GCA_010030955.1 Synechococcaceae bacterium WBB_10_009
GATGCAGCGCTGCAGCCAGTCGGGCAGGGGGATGCCGTAATCGGAGGGCGCAGAGATCGTCAGACGCCCCCGCTGCGGGCTGGGATCCTGGGAAGCAGACGGCAGCGGAGACGAGCCGGCAGTCACCAACACTGCCGCTTCGGCCTTGAGGGCCGTATCCGGTACCGCTCTGAGCATCCCGGCCTGCAATTCACCCCATCGTATGCAGCAGGGCGCAGCATGGGTCCGTTGTGCGGATCCGCCGATCCCATGGAGAGCCGACCGGTGCTGCAGCTGCGGGATCTGGTGGTGCGCTATCCGGGCGCCCGGGCCGCCACCCTCAGCGGACTGAATCTGGAGCTGGCTCGCGGCCAACGACTGGCCCTGGTGGGTCCCTCAGGATGCGGCAAGAGCACGGTGGCGCGGGCGGTGCTGCAACTGCTGCCGCCGGGCAGCCTGTGCCGGGGGGAGCTGCGGCTCGCCGGCCACGATCCACGCCAGCTGCCGGCGGCCGGGCTGCAGCGGCTGCGGGGTGAAGCGGTGGGCCTGGTCTTTCAGGACCCCATGACGCGGCTCAACCCGCTGCTGACCATCGGCGAACACCTGCGCGACACCCTGGCGGCCCACAGGCCCAAAGAGGCCAGCCAGGCCCTGCGGCAACGGGCCGAAGCGCTGCTCACCCGGGTGGGAATCGCCCCGGCCCGCTACGGCAGCTACCCGCACGAATTCAGTGGCGGCATGCGGCAACGGGTGGCGATTGCCCTGGCCATGGCCCTGAGGCCCCAGCTGGTGATTGCCGACGAACCCACCACCAGCCTCTGCCGCGAATGCGGCAGCGCCCTGTTGCTGATCAGCCACAACCTTGCACTGGCGGGCCAGTGGTGCGATCAGATCGCCGTGCTTGAACACGGTCAACTGGTCGAGCAGGGTCCGGCGCGCGCCCTGCTGCTGGCCCCACGCTCAGCCCTGGGGCAACGGCTCGTCGCCCGGGCACGGGCCCTGGAAGGGAGTCGCAGCGCCTCCCCCGCCACTGCAGCACCCCTGCTGCAGATCGCGAATCTGCGCTGCTGGCACCGGTTGGGCGGTCCGCCCTGGAAACC
>RHBP01000348.1 GCA_010030955.1 Synechococcaceae bacterium WBB_10_009
GGCGGCCTGGGGCGCCTGGCGGCCTGCTTCCAGGAGTCCCTGGCCAGCCTGGAGCTGCCGGCCATCGGCTACGGCATCCGCTACGAATTCGGGATCTTCAAGCAGACGATCACCCCCCACGGGCAACAGGAGAGCACCGATGCCTGGCTGTCGCAGGGAAACCCCTGGGAGGTGATCCGGCCAGAGTGGAGCTATCCGGTGCAGATCGGCAACACCACGGTGATTGGGGTGGCCTACGACACCCCGATCACCGGCTATGGCGTGCGCACGGCCAACACCTTGAGGCTGTGGTCGGCCATGGCCCCCGAAGCCTTCGACTTCGCCTCGTTCAACGCCGGGGATTACACCCGTGCCGTGCTGGGCAAGGTGCAGAGCGAAACCCTCAGCAAGGTGCTCTACCCCAACGATGAATTCGAGCAGGGGAAACGGCTGAGGCTGAGCCAGCAGATCTTTTTCGTGAGCTGCTCCTTGCAGGACATGCTCCGCATCCTCAAGAAGCAGGGCCTGGCGGTGGGCGAGTTCTACCGCAAGTTTGCGGTGCAGCTCAACGACACCCACCCCGCCATCGCCGTGGCGGAACTGATGCGCCTGCTGATCGACCAGGAGGGGCTCGACTGGGATACCGCCTGGGGCATCACCACCGCCAGCCTCAGCTACACCAACCACACGCTGCTGCCTGAGGCGCTGGAAACCTGGGGGGTGGCTCTGTTCGAGCAGCTGTTGCCGCGGCAGCTGCAGATCATCTACGAGATCAACGCCCGCTTCCTGCGCATGGTGCGCATTCGCACGCCGGGCCAACCGGAACTGCTGGAGCGGCTGTCGCTGATCGAAGAAGGGGGCCAGCGCCGCGTGCGCATGGCCAACCTGGCGGTGGTTGGGAGCCACCACACCAACGGCGTGGCGGAGCTGCACAGCCAGCTGCTCAAAGACCACCTCCTGGCCGACTTCGCCCAGCTGTGGCCTGAGCGGTTCACCAATGTGACCAACGGCATCACGCCACGGCGCTGGCTGGCGGTGGCCAACCCGCAGCTGGCGTCGCTGCTGGATGAAGCCATCGGTGAGGGGTGGCGCC
>RHBP01000349.1 GCA_010030955.1 Synechococcaceae bacterium WBB_10_009
AGATGTGTATAAGAGACAGGTCATGGTGATGGATACGGCCCCCGACACCAAGCTGCGCAGCATCGCCTCCTGACCGGCCCCGCGCGCCGGGTGCCGGCTCAGGCGGCCGGCTGGGCCAGCAGCAACCCGATGCCGGTGCCCAGCACGATGCCGGCAGCGTTGTAGACGAGGTCGTCGGCACCAAAACGCCGGCCCGGCACCAGCCCCTGCAGCAGTTCCACCGCCAGCCCCACCAGCCACAGCCCCAACATGGCCAGCGGCAGCGCGTCGCGCGTCGCCGGCCAGCCTGCCAGCGGCAAGGCCAGCAGGCCAAAGGCGCCGATGTGCAGCAGCGCGTCGTGCGGCAGCCGGCGCGGCAGCAGGTGCCGCGGCACAAAGCAGCCGATGAGCATGGCGGCGCCAAGCAGCGCCGCCAGCCCGGTGATCGGTTCAGGCGACATCGAAGTCCATTGTTTGGGGGCAGGTGAGTGCTTTGGTATAGTAATGGTGCCAAGGTGCGCGCCGCTGGTGCTGCGCCGCCGCGAAGCAAAACCGCATTCGCATCAACACCCTGGGAGCGCCTCGCCGCATGAGCAGCATCGCCGTCACCGCCTGCAGCACTGCTCGCCGCCCGTCGCGCGGCTGGCTGGCGTTCGGCCGTGTGCTGCTGGCGGCGCTGCTGGGCGTGTTGTTGGCCGCGCCAGCAGTGGCCGGCAAGGGCGCTGCCGCTGCGGTCGGGCAGGTGCTGCTGGCCACCGGCGACGCCTGGCGCGTGCAGGGCGAGCGGCGCGAGCCGCTGCAGCGCGGCCAGCCAGTGCGCGAGGGCGACACGCTGGTCACCGGCGACGGCCAGCTCATCGTCCGCATGGAGGATCAGGGCCTGCTCAGCCTGCGTCAGGGCAGCCGCCTGGTGATCGAGAACTACCGCAACACCACCGACCTCGAGCGTGCCGTGGTGCGCCTGCGCCTTGAGGAGGGCACGCTGCGCAGCGCCAGCGGTACGGTGGGCAAGCCGCGTTTCCGGCTCAACACGCCGTTTTCCGCGCTCGGCATTGCCCCGCACGAGAACCCCGACCTTGCCCTTTCCACCTT
>RHBP01000350.1 GCA_010030955.1 Synechococcaceae bacterium WBB_10_009
CAATACGCCTACCTGGAGGAGAGCATCGCCCGCTTCCCCAGCGGTGAGCAGCAGCGGCAGATGGCGTTAACGGCCGGTTTCACCCAGGCGCGGCACCGCCCCCTGGCCGCTGCGCAAATGGGCCTGCTGGAGCTGGTGGCCTGAGGCCGCGCTGAGCAGCACCGCGGCTGGGCAGAATCGCCGCTTGGGCGCCGCACCCGAGGCCACGCCCGCCGCGCCAGGAGCCAGCCGTGCATTTTCAGGACATCATCAGCACCCTCAACCGCTTCTGGGCGGAGCGCGGCTGCCTGATCCTGCAGCCCTATGACACGGAAAAGGGCGCCGGCACCATGAGCCCCCACACGGTGCTGCGGGCCATTGGCCCCGAGCCCTGGGCCGTGGCCTACCCCGAGCCCTGCCGCCGGCCCACCGATGGCCGCTACGGCGACAACCCCAACCGGGCCCAGCACTACTTCCAGTACCAGGTGCTGATCAAGCCCAGCCCCGATGGCATCCAGGAGACCTACCTGGCTTCGCTGGAGGCCCTGGGGATTCGCGCCCGCGACCACGACATCCGCTTCGTGGAAGACAACTGGGAATCCCCCACCCTCGGCGCCTGGGGCGTGGGCTGGGAGGTGTGGCTCGATGGCATGGAGGTGACGCAGTTCACCTATTTCCAGCAGTGCGGGGGGCTCGATTGCCGGCCGGTGTCGATCGAGATCACCTACGGCCTCGAGCGTTTGGCCATGTACCTCCAAGACGTGGAGAGCATCTGGGAGCTCAGCTGGGATGGCAACCGCTCCTATGGCGACATCTGGTTGCCGTTTGAGAAGGGCCAGTGCACCTACAACTTCGAGGCCTCCAACCCCGAGCGGCTCAAGCAGCTGTTCGCGCTCTACGAGGCCGAGGCGGCCGATCTGGTGGCCCGCCAGCTGCCGGCGCCGGCCCTGGATTTTGTGCTCAAGTGCAGCCACACCTTCAACCTGCTGGAGGCTCGGGGCGTGATCTCGGTGACCGAGCGCACCGCCACCATCGGCCGCATCCGCAACCTGGCCCGGCAGGTGGCCGAAGCCTGGCTGGC
>RHBP01000036.1 GCA_010030955.1 Synechococcaceae bacterium WBB_10_009
GTTGAAGCCCGCGCCGAGCAGCAGCCCCGCCGCGAGCTGGCGGCCGTCGGTGCCGCCGCCCCCGCCAGTGCCGCTGCTGCCCCCGCGGCCAAGGTGGAGGAGCCCGAAGTGGAGGGCCGCACCCGCCGCCGCCGCTCCGCCGCCGCCGGCTGAGCTAGGGGGCGCCCAGGTTGCTGGGGCGCCCCGACAGCCGCAGCTCCAGCAGCCCCCGGTCGTAGGGATCGGGGGCTTTTGTTTGGGGCGCTTCGGCCAGCTGGGCCGGGGCGGGATGCGGCGTCAGCGGAGTGCTGGCCGGGCCGGGGCGCTCCGGCTGCAGCGCCTCCAGCCATGGGGTGGCCGGCTGGTCGGTGGCCGCATCGCGCAGGCCCGCCTCGGCGGAGGCGCGGTAGCTGGGCTCCTGGCAGTGCTGCAGCACCGCCCGGTAGGCCGCGGCGGCCTGGGGTGGTTGCTGCAGCCCATAGAGATGGATGTGGCCGATCAACAGCTGCAGCCGCGGCAGCAATTGATCGTCGCGCTCAGCCGTGATGTCGGGCAGCAGGGCCTCCGCCCGCTCCAGGGCGGTGTGGAAATCAGCGGCGGCGTAGGCCTGCTCCACCGCCGCGTAGGCCTGCTCAAGGCTGCTCATGGTTCAGGCGGCTGCTTCAGGGGGGCGACACCGGCCCCTGTTTACCGCCGCCGGCGCGCACCTGCAGCTGCTCGCGATCCCAGTGCAGCTGGTCCCCCTGCGGCAGCTGCAATGCACCCGGGCCCCGCTCCAGCTCCAGGCGCTCCAGCAATCGCTCCAGCGGCGCCGCCGCCAGCTCGGCGTGGCCCTGGTGCTGCAGCCAGGCCCGCAGCAGCCGGCGCCGGTTGCCCGGCTGCAGGGCCATCAGGGGCCTGCGCCGCAGGCCGGCCCGGGGATCGTTGGGGTCGCAGAGCAGGCTCTGCAGGGCCAGCTGCTCCAGTTGCTCCTGGCTGTCCTGTTCATCCGCCAGGCGGGAGCTGAGGCCGCAGAGCCGGCGGCTCGCCCCGGGGTGCAGGGCCTCCAGCACCGGCAGCACCTCGGCGCGGATGCGGTTGCGGCTGAAGCGCGGGGTGTCGTTGCTCGGGTCGCTCCAGATCGGCAGCTGCAGCAGCTGCTGGATCTGGGCGGTTTCGCCGCGGCTGAACACCAGCAGCGGCCGTGCCAGTTGCACCCCATCGCCGAGGGGGCGCAGCGGCCTGAGGCTGGCCAGGCCGCGGCGGTGGCTGCCGCGGGCCAGGTTCAGCAGCAGGGTTTCGGCGCGGTCGCTGGCGGTGTGGCCGCAGACCACGTGGCTGCAGCCCAGGGCCAGGGCCCGGGCTTCCAGCCGTTCGTAGCGCCAGGCGCGCGCCTGGACGCGGCGGCCTCATCGGGCTGGGGCGTGTCCCAGCGCTGCCGCTCCAGGGTCAGCCCCGCCGCCGCCGCCCAGTCGGCCAGGGCGCTGGCCTGCTGGGCGGACTCCGGCCGCCAGCCGTGGTCGCCGTGCCAGAGCAGCAGCCGCCAGTGGTGCAGCCGCTGCAGGTCCCGCAGCAGGCCCACCAAGGCCATGGAATCCTGGCCGCCCGACACCGCCAGCAGCAGCGTGGCGTGCTGGGGCAGCAGCTGCGGCCGGCGCAGCAGCAGCCGGTGCAGGCGCAGGTGGAAGCGGCTCCATGGGGCGGCCATGCCCACAGCCTGCCCGGCCCCGGAGCTGCGTGGGAGAATCGCCCCACTGCATTTCTGGTTCGGTATGTCGCGTCTCGCCCAGCTGCCCGCTGCCCTGCGTCTGGCCCTGACCGAGCGCCGCGCCCTCAAGGTGATCGCCGGCCTCACCAACTTCGATGCCGCCAGTGTGGAGCGCATCAGCCGCGCCGCCGGCCTGGGGGGAGCCGACCTGCTCGACGTGGCCTGCGATCCCGAGCTGGTGCGGCTGGCGGCCCGCGTGTCTGGCCTGCCGATCTGCGTGAGCGCCGTGGATCCCGAGCTGTTCCCCGCCGCCGTGGCCGCCGGCGCCGCCCTGGTGGAAATTGGCAACTACGACGCCTTCTACCCCCTGGGTCGTGTGTTCGATGCCGCTGAGGTGCTCGACCTCACCCGCCGCACCCGCGCCCTGCTGCCCCAGGTGGTGCTGAGCGTCACCGTGCCCCATGTGATCCCGTTGGATGGGCAGGAGCAACTGGCTGTGGACCTGGTGGCCGCCGGCGCCGACCTGATCCAGACCGAGGGCGGCACCAGCGCCAAGCCCTTCAGCGCCGGCAGCCTCGGTCTGATCGAAAAGGCAGCCCCCACCCTGGCGGCGGCCCACAGCATCGGCCGTGCCCTGGCCGCGGCCGAGACGGCTGTGCCCGTGCTGTGCGCCTCCGGCCTGTCGGCTGTGACCGTGCCGATGGCGATCGCCGCCGGCGCCGCCGGTGTGGGTGTGGGCTCGGCGGTGAACAAGCTCGGCGATGAGCTGGCCATGGTGGCCGTGGTGCGCAGCCTGCGCGAGGCCCTGGGCAGCGCCAGCCGCGTGGCCGCCTGAAGCCACAGCCCCACGGGGCCTGCCGCGAGAATGGCCCGATGGCGAGCCCCTTCAAGCTCCAGGCCCCCTACGTCCCCAAAGGCGACCAGCCCGAGGCCATCAAGGGCCTCGTGGCGGGCGTCGATGGGGGCGAGCGCTATCAAACGCTGCTGGGGGCCACGGGCACCGGCAAAACCTTCACCATCGCCAATGTGATCGCCCAGACCGGGCGTCCGGCGCTGGTGCTGGCCCACAACAAAACCCTGGCGGCCCAGCTCTGCAACGAGCTGCGGGAATTCTTCCCGCACAACGCCGTTGAATATTTCATCTCCTACTACGACTACTACCAGCCGGAGGCGTATGTGCCCGTCTCCGACACCTACATCGCCAAGACGGCGTCGATCAACGAAGAGATCGACATGCTGCGCCACTCGGCGACCCGCTCCTTGTTTGAACGCCGCGATGTGATCGTGGTGGCCTCGATCAGCTGCATTTACGGCCTGGGCATCCCCAGCGAATACCTCAAGGCTGCGGTGCGCTTCCAGGTGGGCGAAACCCTCAACCTGCGTGGGTCCCTGCGGGAGCTGGTGAACAACCAGTACTCCCGCAACGACCTGGAAATTTCCCGGGGCCGCTTCCGCGTGCGCGGCGATGTGCTGGAGATCGGCCCCGCCTACGAAGACCGGCTGGTGCGGATCGAGTTGTTCGGCGATGAGGTGGAGGCGATCCGCTACGTGGACCCCACCACCGGCGAGATCCTGCAGAGCCTCGAGACCATCAACATCTACCCGGCCAAGCACTTCGTGACGCCCAAGGAGCGCCTGGCGGAGGCGATCAAGGCGATTCGCCGGGAGCTGCGCGAACGGTTGGATGTGCTCAACGAGCAGGGCCGGCTGCTGGAGGCCCAGCGCCTGGAGCAGCGCACCACCTACGACCTGGAGATGCTCGAGCAGGTGGGTTACTGCAACGGCGTGGAGAACTACGCCCGGCACCTGGCGGGGCGCCCCGCGGGCACACCGCCGGAATGCCTGATCGACTACTTCCCGAAGGATTGGTTGCTGGTGGTGGATGAAAGCCACGTGACCTGCAGCCAGCTGCAGGCCATGTACAACGGCGACCAGTCGCGCAAGCAGGTGCTGATTGAGCACGGCTTCCGCCTCCCCAGTGCAGCCGACAACCGGCCGCTGAAGGGGTCGGAGTTTTGGGAGAAGGCCCAGCAGACGATCTTCGTGAGCGCGACTCCGGGCGACTGGGAGATGACCCAAAGCCAAGGCCAGGTGGTGGAGCAGGTGATTCGCCCCACCGGTGTGCTCGATCCGATCGTGGAGGTGCGCCCCACTGACGGGCAGGTGGATGACCTGCTCGGGGAGATCCGCCTGCGGGCCGAGAAGCAGGAGCGGGTGCTGGTGACCACCCTCACCAAGCGCATGGCGGAAGACCTCACCGACTACCTGGCGGAAAACGGCGTGCGGGTGCGCTACCTGCACTCGGAGATCCACTCGATCGAGCGGATCGAAATCATCCAAGACCTGCGCAACGGTGAATACGACGTGCTCGTGGGGGTGAACCTGCTGCGCGAAGGGCTCGACCTACCGGAGGTGTCGTTGGTGGCGATCCTCGATGCCGACAAGGAGGGGTTCCTGCGGGCGGAGCGCTCGCTGATCCAAACCATCGGCCGCGCCGCCCGCCACGTGGAGGGGGTGGCGCTGCTCTACGCCGACAACCTCACCGACAGCATGGCCAAGGCGATCTCGGAAACGGAGCGCCGCCGCGCCATTCAGCACGCTTACAACGAACGCCACGGCATCACCCCCACTCCGGCGGGCAAGCGGGCCGGCAATTCGATCCTGGCGTTTCTGGAGGTGTCGCGCCGGCTCAACGATGAGCAGCTGGAGCAGGCCACCGAGCAGGCGGAGCACAACGAAGTGCCGCTGGATTCGCTGCCGGAGCTGATTCAGCAGCTGGAGGACAAGATGAAAGCCGCCGCCAAGAACCTGGAGTTTGAGGAGGCCGCCAACCTGCGCGACCGCATCAAGGGTCTGCGGCAGAAGTTGGTGGGCAAGGCCTGAGCTGTGCGCCCCGCTTAGATCGGCGGTTGCGAACTGGGGTAGGCGTTGCGGTTGGGGGCGGCGTCCGGCATCCAGTAGCTGATGTCTTCGTACCAGTAGGGGGCACCGGCCAGCTGGCGGGTGCTGAGCTTGGTGGTGGCCATGGCGGTCATCAGGGCCCCCAGGTCCACCGGGGAGAGGTCGGTGCGGATGTCGCTGCCGGCGATGCGCATCAGCTCCGGCAGGCGGGTGGCGGTGGCGGGGTTGGCCAGTTTGCGGAACACCTGGGCCAGCACCAGCTTCTGGCGCTCCATGCGGCCGATGTCGCCCAGTTCATCGTGGCGGAAGCGCAGGAAGCCCTCCAGCTCCTTGCCCTGCAGCAGCTGGCGGCCGGGGTAGAGGTCGATGTAGAGGCCCTGGCTGTTGTCCACGTAGTGCATGCGCTTGGGCACATCCACCTCCACGCCACCGATGGCCTGGGCCAAGCGCTGCACGGCGTTGAGGTTGAGCACCACGTAGCGATCCACCTTGGCCGTCAACAGCTGGCTGAGTTCCTGCTTCACCATCTCCGGCCCGCCGCTGCTGTAGAGCGAATTGGCCTTCATCACGCCGTATTTGCCGGAGTCGATGAACGTGTCGCGCGGCACCTGGGTGAGCTCCGTGCGGCCATCCTTGAGCTGCACCGTGAACATCACATCGGTGTTGGTGCTCACGTGGTCGGTGCCCATCACCACGATGCGGCGTTCGCCCATGCCCGCCGGGGTGATCAGGGAGCCCAGCAGGTTGGTGGGGTGATGCAGCCCCGCCAGCAGGGCGGTGGCCAGGTGCGGCAGCGGGCCGTTGAGCCCGTAGCCCAGGCCGATCCCCGCCAAAAACACCTGCAGCCGCGGGATGCCGCGCCGGGGTTTGCGGCCGGGTTGGTCAGGTCGGCGGCGGCGGCGCTCCTCCTGCAGCGGCACCGGCGCCGGCCGGCTGCGCCGTTGCCGTTGCTGCTCCGCCGGCACCAGCCGGGCCTGGCCGCGTCGCCGACGCGGATCTGAGCTGGGCTGAACCTGGGGCATGGGCGGCTGTCGTGGCCGCAAGGTACCGCCTCACTCCCCTTGTCGCCAGAGGGGTTTGGGCCTCTCTGGTGGCTGGTTCAGCCCGCGTTCACCACCCGGATGGCTGCGGCGGCCTGGTCGGCCCGCTGCTGCGCCTCTTCGAGGTTGCTGCCGCTGGCCAGGGCCACCCCCATGCGCCGGTGGGGCCGGGCATCGGGCTTGCCGAACAGCAGCACCTGCACATCGGGGCCGGCCAACGCCCGCTCCAGCCCCTCAAAGGCCACGCTGGTGCAGGCCTGCTCCGCCAGGATCACGCGGCTGGCGGCCGGGGCCACGGAGCGGATTTCTGGGATCGGCAGCCCCAGCACCGCCCGCAGGTGCAGCTCGAATTCGCTCAGGTTCTGGCCCGCCAGGGTCACCAGGCCGGTGTCATGGGGGCGTGGGGAGAGCTCCGAGAACACCACTTCGCTGCCGCCATCGCTCGTGCGGCACACGAAGAACTCCACCCCAAACAGGCCCGCGCCCCCCAGGTTGTCGGTGACCTGCCGGGCCATGGCCTGGGCGGCCGCCAGCTGCTCCCAGTCGAGGTGGGCCGGCTGCCAGCTGCACTGGTAGTCGCCCCGCTCCTGAATGTGGCCGATGGGCGGGCAGAACAGGGTGGGGCCGTTCCACTGCTTCACGGTGAGCAGGGTGATCTCCTGCTCAAAGCGCAGAAACTCCTCCACGATCACCCGGGCGCCTTCGCCGCGGGCACCGGCCATGGCGGCCCCCCAGGCGGCGGCAATGCCCTCGGGCCCATCCACCACACTTTGCCCCTTGCCCGAGGAGCTCATCACCGGCTTCACCACCACCGGCCAGCCCAGGGGGGCGGCGGCGGCGGCCAGCTCCTCGGCGCTGCTGGCGTAGGCAAAGCGGGCGGTGCGCAGCCCCAGCTCCTGGGCGGCCAGGTCGCGGATGCGGTCGCGGTTCATGGTGACCGCCGTGGCCCGGGCGGTGGGAATCACCGTGGTGCCTTCGGCCTCCAGCTCCGCCAGGGCATCCACCGCCAGGGCTTCGATTTCCGGCACCACCACATCCGGCCGGTGGCGGCGCACCACCGCTTTGAGGGCCTCCGGCTCGGCCATGGCCACCACTTCGGCCACGTCGGCCACCTGCATGGCGGGCGCATTGGCGTAGCGGTCGACCGCGATCACCCGGCAGCCCAGCCGCTGGGCGGCGATGGCCACCTCTTTGCCCAGCTCGCCGCTGCCCAGAAGCATCAGGCTGCGGGGGAAGGGGGCGCTGGCCATGGCGGCGGCTGGGGAGGAGACTGCTCCGATCCTGCCCCGGCGCTGCCCTGTGCTGCTGCGTGTTCCCCTGGCCTACGCCACCGCCGGCGATGCGGCGGACGGCCTGCTCAATGGATTGAGCATCGAGAGCCTGCAGCGCTGGACGCTGGTGTATCTGGGCCTCTCCGCCCTGGCGTTCATCGTGGTGTGGCTGGTGGGCTACCTGCGGCGCCCCGGCTGAGCCGGCCCCCGCGCTTAGCCCGGCTCGTTCAGCCCGGTTCGATCAGGCTGAGCTGCCGCACGGGCGACTGCTCATCGATGAAGCCATAGGCGGCGAACACCGAGGCATCGCCATGGGTGATGTGCTGGCCATCGCTGTGCCGCTCCAGCACGAAGCCCTCGGCCGCCATGCGCCGCATCAGCGCGGCCGCCTCCTCAAAGCGGGCCGCCATGGCCTCCAGGCTGGCGCAATCGGCGGTGAGGCCGGCTTCCTTCCAGGTGAAATAGGCCATGGCGAGTGGGTTAGGGCAGCAGCACCAGCCCCAGAGCCACCAGTATCAGGCTGAGGGCCCAGAAGCCCACCACCACCTGTTGTTCGCTGGCACCCCCCAGCTCGAAGTGGTGGTGCAACGGGGCCATGCGCAGCACGCGGCGCCCCTGGCCGGTGGCGGGGTTTTTGGTGGCCTTGAACACCCACACCTGCACGATCACCGAGAGGGATTCCGCCAGGAACACCCCGCCCATCACCAGCAGCGGCCAGAGGCTGTTGCTCAGCAGCGCCACCGCCGCCAGGGCGGCCCCCATGGCCAGGGAGCCGGTGTCGCCCATGAACACCCGGGCCGGGTGGCGGTTGAACAGCAGAAACCCCAGCCAGCAGCCGGCCATGGCGGCGCAAAAGCCGGCCAGGGCCGGATCCCCTTCGTGGCCGCGCAGCATCAGCTGCAGCCCCAGGCCGCTGAACACGATGGCGCCGCAGCCCGCCGCCAGGCCATCGAGGCCGTCGGTGAGGTTGGTGGCGTTGCTCTCCGCCAGAAACACGAACAACCCCAGGGGCCAGATCAGCAGCCCCAGGGGCAGCACCCAGCCCAGGGGCAGGGCGATGTCGCCGCCCATCTGCTGCTCATGGGCGGCCCAGGCCAGGAAGGCCACGGCTGAGATCGCCTGCAGCAGCAGCTTGCCGCGGGGGGTGAGCCCGGTGTTGTGGTGCTTGGTGAGGCTGCGCCAATCGTCCACGGCGCCGATGGCCATGGAGGCGAGGGTGATGGCGGCCACCGCCGGCAGCCGTGCATCCGAGGGGGCCACCAGGCCGCCCACGATCACCCCCACCGGCACCACCAGCAGGCCGCCCATGGTGGGGGTGCCCGCTTTGCTCAGGTGCGCCTGGGGGCCCTCGGCGCGGATCACCTGGCCCAGCTTCAGTTGCCGCAGTCGCGGCACCCCCCAGCCGCTGAGCAGGGCGCTCACCACCGCCGCCGCCAGCAGCGGTGGGGTGAGCTGCGGGGCGCGGCTGAGCAGGTCGCTGGCGACCGCCAGCCCCAACAGCAACAAGCCCAGCAACAGCGCCAGATGGCGGCTGTTGCTGGGCAGGGAGGCGATCAGCCTGGTGGGGGAGAGCAAGGCCGCGGAGGGATCAGTCCTCCCAGTCTTCCTCGGGTTGCTCGTCGGCGGCGTTGTAATCCTCTTTTTCGCCCATCAGCGCCGAGAGCTCCTCCTCCTCCACGGTGCTCACATCGGAGCTGGCGGTTTCCTCATCGGCCACCAGGCGGCCGCTGGTTTCCAGCCAGCTCAGCAGATCGGGCTCCTCGCGCAGGGGCAGCACCGGCGCCGGCTCGTTGCGGCCGTAGCGGGTGAGCGAAGGGTTGATGCCATCCAGCTGGCTAAGGCTGGTGCTGAGTTTGCTGCTCATCGCTGGGGGCGTGCGGCTGGGGCCAATCAGCCATCCTAGAGGAGCCCCCGCTGGGCGCTGCCCGCCGCCGCTGACGGACCCCAAGCCTGAATGGCAGCGGCTGCTGCCCCCCTGGCTCACGGCCCTCGCCGTGAGTGCCCTGCTGGTGTGGGCGGGGCGGCACTGGCCCACGCCGCTGCTGGAGCAGCCCTGGGCCCTGGCCCATCCCCAGTGGCCGGCCCGCCTGGCCCTCGGGCTGGTGCTGCTGCCACCGCTGTTGATGGCGCTGGCGCTGCTGGCCGGCATGGGCCGCCACCACGGCAGGGGAGAATCGTCCGACTGAGCGCGTGGAGACGCAGTGATGGGTCGGGCCAAGAAGGCGGTGCTGGCGTATTCCGGCGGTGTGGACACCAGCGTGTGCATCCCCTACCTCAAGAACGAGTGGGGTGTGGAGGAGGTGATCACCTTCGCCGCCGACCTGGGCCAGGGGGATGAGCTGGAGCCGATCCGGCAGAAGGCCCTCGATTCCGGGGCCAGCCAGTCGATCGTGGGCGATCTGATCGAGCCGTTCATCCGCGAGTTCGCCTTCCCCGCCATCCGCGCCAATGCGCTCTATGAGGGCCGTTATCCCCTCTCCACCGCCCTGGCTCGGCCGCTGATTGCCCGCCGCCTGGTGGAGATTGCCCGCGAGGTGGGTGCCGACGCGGTGGCCCACGGCTGCACCGGCAAGGGCAACGACCAGGTGCGCTTCGATGTGGCCATCGGCGCCCTGGCGCCCGACCTGAAGGTGCTGACCCCGGCGCGGGAGTGGGGCATGAGCCGTGAGGAAACCATTGCCTACGGCGAGCGCTGCGGCATCCCCTCGCCGGTGAGCAAGAAGTCGCCGTACTCGATCGACCTCAACCTGCTGGGCCGATCGATCGAGGCGGGCCCCCTGGAGGACCCCAACGTGGAGCCGCCGGAGGAGATCTATGCCCTCACCGTGGGCATCGACGCCGCCCCCGACCAACCCCAGGTGGTGGAGATCGGCTTTGAGCAGGGCAATCCGGTGAGCATCGATGGCGAGCGCCTCGATCCGGTGGCGCTGATCCGCCGGGCCAATGCCCTGGCCGGTGCCCATGGGTTTGGCCGGCTGGACATGATCGAAAACCGGGTGGTGGGCATCAAGAGCCGCGAGATCTACGAGACCCCGGGGCTGCTGCTGCTGATCAAGGCCCACCAGGAGCTGGAGAGCCTCACCCTGGCGGCCGATGTGCTGCGCACCAAGCGTCAGCTGGAGCAGCAGTGGGCCGACCAGGTGTACCAGGGCCTCTGGTATGGCCCCCTCAAGGATGCGCTCGACGGCTTCATCGACCGCAGCCAGCGCACGGTGAACGGCATGGTGCGGCTGAAGCTGCACAAGGGCAACGCCACGGTGGTGGGCCGCAGCAGCGCCAACAGCCTCTATGTGCCCGACATGGCCACCTACGACGCCGGTGATCGCTTCGACCACCGCGCCGCCGAGGGGTTCATCTATGTGTGGGGCCTGCCCACCCGCCTCTGGGCCGCCAGCCAGCGCTAAGGCTCAGGCGGCCCGTCGGTGGCTGCGATCGCCCCAGCTGCGGCGTTGGCCGCGGCCGGGCTGGGGCAGTTGGGGCAGCTGGATCGCCGCGGCTGCATCGGGCCCCGCCTCGGGGTTGAACCGCAGCCGCACTTCGCCGGGGGCCGGTGCCAGCCGCTGGATCTGTTGGTGCAGGCTGCGGTTGTCCGCCAGCAGTTGCTCCTGGCGCTCCAGCACCGGCTGCAGCCGCTGCGAAAACTTGCGCTCGAAAATCTCGGGCAGATCCGCCAGCAGCGCCTCCAGTTCGGTGATCTGCAGCCGCGCCTCCGCCAGTTCCCGTTCGGCGGTGGCCAGGGCCCGCTGCAGGTCGGGATCAGGGCCGGGTTGGGGCTCCTCGATCAGGCGCCAATCGGCGTCCTGAATGTCGGCGTCGACAAGCTCGACGGAAGGGGGCTCCGGGGCGGCTGGTTGCTGGCCCTCGGACTCCACCATCGACCGGGATCTCGACACAAAAAAACCACCAAACCCTAACGGTGGGTTTGGTGGGTTTCAAGCCTGGACAGGCTTGTGGAGGCCTCAGGCTTCGCTGGTTTCCAGGGCGGCGGGTTCGCTGCTGGCCTGGGGGATGGGGCCGCTGCGGGGGGCGGGAAGGGGGCCTTCCTGCTTCACGGTGAGGTAGCGGATCACGTCCTCGCTGAGGCGCATGGCCCGCTCGAGGGTGGCCACCTGCTGGCCGTCGCCGTTGTGGGCCAGCTGCACGTAGATGCCTTCCTTGTGCTTGGCGATCGGGTAGGCCAGGCGGCGCTTGCCGCGCATCTGGCAATCGAGCACCTCAGCGCCGGCTTCGGTCACCAGGTCGCGGTACTTGGTGACATGGGTTTCCACCTCTTCCTCCGGGATGTCCGGACGAAGGATGTACATCGTTTCGTAATAGGGCTGCGACATGACTTGCGCGATCCGCTGTGGACGCCGAAGGGACGGTGGCTGGCGGTGTGGGGCGAAATCCCCTGCTCACCAGCGACGGATCGTCCACCCTACAGCTGCATGCGCACCGCTTCCGACAGGGTCGGGATGTCGGCCTCCTTGCCGCGCAGGCACTGCACCAGCGCAAACAGCAGCAGCACCAACATCCCCAGAAACACGGTGTTGGCCAGGGTGCGGCCGGCGAAGCCGAGGCTGCCGATGCGCAGCAGCTGGAACGCCAGCGACAGCACCACCAGCACGATGTCCAGCAGGATCGCCTGCAGCACGTTGAAGCGCAGGAAATAGGGCACCTGCGGGTTGCGCACCACCGCCAGGAACAGCACCAGGAACAGCAGGAAACTGCCGAAGGGCACCCCCCGCTCCAGCATCAACACCGGCACCGCCGGCAGCACCAGCCATTGCAGGGCCGGGAAGAGGTTGTCGAGGGATTGGCCGAAGGGCAGCGCGGCGCTCCAGGGCAGCAGGTAGGCCAACACCGCCAGGGGGCGTTGCCAGAGGGGGATGTCGGCCATGGCGGCACGCCGGCAGCTGGCGTGAGGCTATGGCAGCCGCTCCAGCAGTGCCTGGCGCATCACCGCCACCGGCACATCGCGGCGGCCGCTCCACAGCCGCAGGGCCGCGGCCCCCTGCTCCACCAGCATCTCCAGGCCATCCAGGGTGGTGCAGCCGCGCGCGGCCGCCTGGTGCAGCAGTTGGGTGGGCCGCGGCGTGTAGATGATGTCGTACACCCAGGTGCCGGGCCGCAGGGCATCGAGCTGCGCCGGCTGCAGCGGGCAGCCGAGGGCCGCCTGGGGGTCGCTGGCGGAGGCCATGCCCACGGGCGTGGTGTTCACCACCAGATCAGCCTCCGCCAGGGCGGGCCCCAGCCCATCCCCCCACGCCAGGGTGTGCAGCTGGGGGGCCCAGGCCTGCACATCGGCCTGGAAGGCCGCCAGGGCCTCCGGCCGGCGGCCCGTGAGCGTGATCGCGCCGCAGCCGAGCTCCACCAGCCCCGCCACCACGGCCCGGGCGCTGCCGCCGCAGCCCAGCACCAGCGCCCGCTTGCCCTGCCAGGGGTGGTCGGTGCGCCGCAGCGGCGCGCAGAAGCCCTCCACGTCGGTGTTGGTGCCGTGCCAGCCGCCCCCCTGCAGCGGCACCAGCACATTCACGGCCCCCAGCCGCTGGGCCAGGGGGCTGAGCTCACGGCAGAGCGCCGCCACGCTGTGCTTGTGGGGGATGGTGACGTTGAGGCCGCGGCACTCCAGGGCCTCCAGCCCCCGCACCACGGTGGCCAGCTCCGCCGCCGGTGCCGGCAGGGCCAGGAACACCCAGTCGAGCCCCATGGCCCGTAGGGCCGCGTTCTGCATCACCGGCGAGAGCGAGTGGTGCACCGGGCTGCCGAGCACCCCCACGAGGGCGGTGGTGCCGCTGATGGCGGGCTGCTGGCTCACGGGGCTCTCCGGCGGTTGGTACGGGAACGGTTCGGCAACCACACCTAGCCCCATCCCGGGGCGGCTGTTGAGGATGCCTGCAGTTCAGAGGTCATCCATGGGCAAGGTTGTCGGTATCGACCTTGGCACCACCAACAGCTGCGTGGCGGTGATGGAGGGCGGCAAGCCCACCGTGATTGCCAATGCCGAGGGCTTCCGCACCACGCCCTCTGTGGTGGCTTACACCAAAAACCAGGACCAGCTGGTGGGGCAGATCGCCAAGCGTCAGGCGGTGATGAACCCCGAAAACACCTTCTATTTGGTGAAGCGCTTCATCGGCCGTCGGGTCGACGAGGTGAACGAGGAATCGAAGGAGGTGAGCTA